>NZ_QGDU01000021.1 GCF_003149045.1 Fibrobacter sp. UWR4
TCTCGGTTAAGTCTCATCGCTTGTCCTTTTCTTGGTCGAAAACGCAAGTTAGAAACCTAACCATCCCTAGAATTCACTTTCTAGGGATTTTTTTTGTTTTCAGCCTAGATCGGATTTACTTGACGATGAGAATCCGCGGAGTTTATATTTGGGAGGAATATGAAGTTCTTTATTGCAGTTATTTTTGTTTTGTCAGGAATCCTGTTTGCGCAAGAAAGTATTCCGCATGTGGACTTCCATCAACCCATTGTTTATGAAGCTGGAACTGATGTTGATGTGGGTGTTTCTGCTTCTCACAAAGGTAAAGGCTTTAATTATCAGCTGGTACTTGCTACGGTTGGTGTTGCTGTTTCATATTTGGGTTTTCTGGATGCAATTGATTATGATTCAAAAGCAGAAGAACTGCTCAAAGATCCTGATTTTAGTAGCAAGGCTGCCTATCTGAGTCAACGCGAAAAAATTCAGGACTATGATTCCCGAAGAAATACGGAGGCGATTGTCGCTTCAGCCTTTTTTGCTGCTTCCGTATTCTTTCTTGTAAGCTATATCTTAGATTAGGAGGTTTTATGAATAAGAAACTTATTTCTGGATTAATGTTTGCTGGTGGTTTGCTTTGTGGCTGCACTGATCATGTGACTGAACTTGATGAAGCCTATGAACTTAACGGTGTCAAGATCAAGGATTTTGTCTTTAAGGATAGCCGTGACGGAAACCAGTATAGTGTTGCCGTAATTGGTGGAAATGTATGGATGGCTGAAAATCTCAGGTATGCTGATAGCTCCAAGTCCAAGAACCTTAAAGGTAATACCTGGTGTTACGAGGATAAAGAGGAAAACTGCGACAAGTATGGACGCTTGTACTCCTGGACTGCAGCACTCAATTTGGATTCCTCCTCTTTGACATCTAACTCTGGCTATGGTTGCATTAATTGTAATGAAAGAGGTGTCTGTCCCGAAGGCTGGCACATTCCCTCACGTAACGATTGGGTTAATCTGAGAGATTATGTGGATGTGCATAATGCAAAGGAATCTGTCGCTCGAAGCCTTAAGTCGAAAACTGGCTGGAAATCTGTAGATTCTGTTTCTACGGGTGTGGACCGTTTTGGCTTTAATGCCGCTCCCAGTGGACGTCATAATAACGATGGCGATTACATGGATGCAGAAAAGTTCCTGTTTTTCTGGTCTTCTGTAGAAAGTGATGCGGGTACTGCTGTTGGCTGGACCTTACGTTACGACAATGAATATCTGGATTATGGTGAATACTATAAGAACCACGGCCTGTCTATCCGCTGTGTTATCGACACGAACCGTGTAGTCTTCGATACGACAAAGTCCTTTGTCGCTCCGGGAAAAATTCCCCTTGACTTTGGGTACGATTCCATTAAGGTAGAGGACAAGTATTACCATACAGTCGATATTGATGATCTTACCTGGATTGCTGAGAATATGAGCGTGGAAAAGGGTGATAGCTGGTGCTATAAGGATAATGCCGATTCCTGTGCTAAGTACGGCCGTCTGTATTCCTGGAACACCGCTATGGATCTTTGCCCCGAAGGTTGGCGTTTGCCCACTACGGATGATTTCTATCGCCTGTATAATTTTGCATGTGGTGCTAATGCTCTGCGTTCCATGGATAACTGGGCGAAGGAACAGGGCGATGATATCTTCGGATTCTCAGCACTTCCTGCTGGCGGCTATGATGGGGATGGCTTCTTTGATCTTCATTCCAGTGCATACTTCTGGTCTTCCAAGGAAAATTCCAAGATTGAAGGTGAAGCCTATGCCTTGTTCCTGAATTACTACAACAATTCTGGTGAAGGTCAGCCTGCTCGCAAGTCTAACGGCTATTCCGTCCGCTGCGTCAAGGATTCAAAATCCGCTGAGTAATTGACGACGCTAGATTCAAGCGCTTGTAATAAAAAAGAACCGCAACCAAATGGCTGCGGTTTCTTTTTTTTCGATGTCAAGCTAAACTTGTTTCAGCATCAACTTTTACAGCCGATGCCGAGCTTCCTCGGCATGACTGTGGCGAACGGCGTCACTTTATGCCTTCTTAAACTTCTTAAGCAGTGCTTCGGCCTTAACGAACTGCTGCTTCACAGACTTAGGACCGGTACCACCTTCGATGTTACGGCGACCAACGCTGTATTCGAAGGTGAGAGTCTTCTTCATCTTCTGCACATCGGGAACGCCGGCGGCTGCCCAGGATTCGTCGGACAGTTCGGTGAATTCCTTGCCGCTGCGAGCGGCTTCGCCCACAAGGCTACCCACAACGTGGTGAGCGTCGCGGAAGGGAACGCCTGCTTCCACCAGCAAGTCAGCCAGGTCGGTAGCCAGCAGCGCCGGCAGCATCTTGGCTTGCATCTTGTCGAAGTTGAAACGTGCAGATTCCAGAGCTTCCTTCATGACGCGGAGGATAACCTTCACGTTGTGAACGCTGTCGAATACCGGTTCCTTGTCTTCCTGCAAATCTCGGCTGTAGGAAAGGGGAGCGCCCTTCACCAGAGTGTACATGGCGCTGAAGTTACCCAGCATACGACCAGACTTGCCGCGGATCAGTTCCATGGAGTCGGGGTTCTTCTTCTGGGGCATCATGGAGGAGCCACTGCTGAAGGCATCGTGCAAGGTGAGGAAACCGAATTCGCTGGTGCTCCAGTTCACGAAATCTTCGGCGTAACGGCTCATTGTGTTTGCGATGATGGCGAGGTCAGCGTTGAATTCCAGCATCATGTCGCGATGGCTTACGGCGTCGATAGAGTTGGGGCTCACATCGTTAAAGCCAAGTTCTGCAGCTACGAGCTTACGCTGGTAGGGGAATGCGGAACCCGCCATAGCACCGCTGCCCAAGGGCAGCTGAGAGTGCAGTTCCAGGAAGTTGTCCAAACGCTTTACATCGCGGGAAACGGCGAAGAACATGCTCATCAGATAATGGCTGAAGTAGATGGGCTGAGCCTGCTGCAGGTGGGTGTAGCCCGGCATCAGCTTGCCGAAGTACTTCTTGGAAAGGTCCAGGACCACTTCCATCAATTCAATTTCAAGAGAGCGGATTTCTGCAGCGCGATGACGCATGTACAGCTTAAAGTCGGTGCAAACCTGGTCATTGCGGCTACGGCCGGTATGAATCTTCTTGCCCAGAGCGCCGATACGTTCGGTGAGAACGCGTTCCACGGCCATGTGAATGTCTTCGTCGGAAGGCTGCCACAGGTTCTTGCCTGCATGATAGTCGTCCAGAATAGTCTTGAGACCGTCGCAAATCTTCTTGTATTCAGCCTTGGTCAGCACGCCGGATTCCACCAGGCCCTTGCCGTGACCGATGCTACCTTCGATATCTTCTTCGATCAGTTCTGCATCGAAGTGGAGGCTAAAGGAGAGGTCCACCATGGACTGAGCCATACCGCTAGCGAAGCGGCCGGTCCACATGTTGGTCTGTGTACCCTTCTTGGAATCTTTCTTTGCAGCGGACTTTGCTGCTGCCTTAACGGTCTTTGTATTCTTGGACATTATAAAGTTCCTCAAAAAATTTACAGGCGTAAAAATAGAAAAAGGAAAGAAAGACGGAGCTTACAAAGATGGAATCTCTGGTTTGTTCAGGTCTTCTCCGTTCAGAATTTTCTCTACGGTGGAGATGATCCTGTCTCGTTCTCCGCACCAGTCCGGTGCTATTAAAAGTTCACTGGGGCTTTCCCCGCTGAATCTTTCAATAGCCGTTTCCATTCCAATAATCTTGATCATTTCTGCTACGGCTTTGCAGTATTCGTCAAATGTTAAAAGCTTTATTTCTCCATTGGAGAAATCTTCTGCCATGGCGGTCCCCACCACAATATGCAGAGGATGTATTTTGACTGCTGCCAAGTGCAAATCTCGGACTACTTGAGCGGTATGCTTGAAATCGTCCATGCTTTCACCAGGAAGGCCGACGATAACATGGGTGGTTACCCAGAGGCCTGCTGCCTGGCAGCGAGCCACAGCATCTTCGAATTCCTTGAGAGTATGCCTACGGTTGATTCCTGCCAAGGTTAAATCGTTGGCGGTCTGCAGGCCGATTTCTACAATAATGGGCTTCTTTTTGTTTAAGCTAGCTAGATAATCTACTTTGTCTTGTTCTAGACAATCCGGGCGTGTACCGATGGCGAGACCTGCAATTTCGGGATGCTTCACAATGGGGTCGATAATTCCCTTCAAATGATCCAGCGGCGCATGGGTGTTTGTATAAGGCTGTAAATAAGCGAGAATGCCCGCATTAGGGTATTTGCCTCTAAGCTTGGGTACAAACTTTTCCAATTGTTCAACAATGCTTACCTTTGCCTGATCGAAAACAGGACTAAAGCTGCGGTTGTTGCAGTAGCTACAGCCTGAAAAGCCTTTGGTGCCATCCAAATTAGGACAACTCATGCCTCCATTTAGGGGAAGCTTTCTTACCTTGAGATAGTTCGGAAAAATTTCAAGAAGCAGGTCTCGATATGGTTTGTACTTCATAAGCCAAAATTAAATAAAAATAAAAGGGCGAGCCGAAGCCCGCCCGATTAAGGTCGTTTTAAGCCCTTATTAGAAGGTCAGGAGCATACCGAAGTTGCCAACGAGACCTGCCCATGCAGCAGAGCTCAACTGATCAGCAATGGATGCTTCAAGAATCAAGTTCTTGTACTGGAAACGGAGACCAGCGTTTGCCATGGGAGCGTTGGTCTTCATGGACCACTGAGAAGCGTCGGTCTTGGAAGCCTTAACTTCTTCGCCATAGTGACCCAGGACCTTCCAGTCGTAGTTTGCGCCACCATAGAGGATCCAGTTTTCGTTCAGAGTGATTTCTGCGAGAACGTTCGGAGTGGTGTACAGACCGAAGTAGCTTCTGTCGGAACCGGTTTCATCAAAGAAGATGAACGGAATGCGGGTGTTGGTACCGATGAAGACCTGTGCCATATCGGAGCTCAGCACGGGGAATGCAATGTTTGCATAGGGCTGAATTTCGAAGAATGCGTCATCGTGGGTAACTTCAGTCTTGGTGTTGCCAGCTTCGGTAATGGTTTCGCTAGCCTGGCGGAGAACGTTCAAACCAACAGACCAGAAGAAGGTCTTGGCAGAAGGACCATTGGAAATGTTCACGTTCAAGCCCAGATCCCAGTAGTCGTTATCGGTTTCTGCAGCGTCGGTTTCGGTATCAACTTCTTCGTTGAAGGTAAGCCAGTAAGCGTTTGCAGTCAGGTCGAATGCGCCCAGGCTCATACCGAACTTCAGGTTGATCACGTCGCCTGCGGCGGTTGTAGAGGTGGATTCTTCATTGTCACCAACTTCTACGCTTTCCCAAGTCTTGTCCAGACCGAAGTCCAATGCAAAGCCCATGCCGCCAAATGCCATACCGACGGTGATGATGCCGAGATTTTCCAAGTCACCAGTCTGGGGGAGACCCTTGGTGATGTTGCCGAGGCTAGCGGTGTTGTCGAACGCTGCCAGGTAGGTGATGCCGCCCTTGGTCAGTGCCAAGGTAGCGTTTTCGCCGGACGGTTCAACATAAAGGAGGTTGCTGCCATACATCTTGTAGGGAGAAAGCATGTTGCCGCCGATAGTAGCAGCGCCAGCTTCGTTACCAACCATGTTGTAAGCATTGCCATGGAGAACGTTGAATACGCCGTTGGGTGCTGCGACGGGTGCGTCCTGTGCAGTTGCCTGAGCAGCCGGTGCAGATTCCTGAGCCGGAGCAGACTGTGCAGCCGGGGCGGAATCTTCTTCGTATTCGTCGTCTTCGTAGTCCTGAGCGACTGCTGCGGACATGGTCATTGCGGTAGTAAGAGCAATAAGTTTGAAATTCATGATATCTCCCATAAAATGTTCTAAACCTAAATATAGAAATGGATGTGAGATTATATATGTATAATTTAAGTTAACATGGTAAACTTAAATTCATACTTAACTTGTGTGTAACATTTTATCTCGAAAAAAAAGACAAGGTTTCTTCCGAAACCTCGTCTGTAAAAGTTACCTTACAAACGTTTGCTTGTACTGCTTGAAAAGAATTACTTCTTAGGCTCAATCTTTTCCATACCGCCCATGTACGGACGCAGAACTTCAGGAATCAAGAGGGAGCCGTCCTTCTGCTGGTAGTTGTCGCAAATGCCAACCATCACGCGAGGAGTGGCGAGGCCAGAACCGTTCAAGGTGTGGACGAAGGTGTTCTTGCCACCGATCTTGGTCTTGATGTTTGCACGACGTGCCTGGTAGTCTTCGAAGTTGGAGCAGCTAGAAACTTCCAGCCACTTCTTTTCTACAGGAGCGTAGACTTCCAGGTCGTAGCACTTTGCTGCACCGAAACCCAGGTCGCCCTTGCAGAGGGCCAGACGATGGTAGGGGAGGCCAAGCTTTTCCAGGAGCATTTCGCCGAAGCGGGTCAGTTCTTCGTGATCTTCGTAGGAGTGTTCCGGATGAGCGAAGTAAACCATTTCCACCTTGTTGAACTGGTGGAGACGGAGAAGACCGCGGGTGTCCTTACCGTAGGAACCGGCTTCGCGACGGAAGCAAGCGGAGTAGGCGCAAATGCGCTTCGGCAGTTCGGATTCCGGAATGACTTCGCCGGAGTAGAGGTTGGTCAGCGGAACTTCTGCAGTGGGGATGAGGAACAGGTCGTCATCCTTGTCGCAGCGGTACATGTCTTCTTCGAACTTGGGGAGCTGACCGGTGCCGCGCATGGTGTTGCGGGTAACCAGGTACGGCGGAGTGAATTCTTCGAAGCCAGCCTTCTGGTGTTCGTCCAGGAAGAACTGGATGAGGGCGCGTTCCAGGCGAGAGCCGAGACCGCGGTAAACCGGGAAGCCGGAACCGGAAATCTTTGCGCCACGTTCAAAGTCGAAAATGCCAAGGCGTTCGCCGAGAGTCTTGTGGTCGACGCGTGCGAAGTCATCGTTCTTGGTGTAGTAGTCGAAGGGAATGGGGCCGTCCTTTTCGACCTTGTTGTCGGAGGAGTCCTTACCTTCGATGGAGCGGGGAGCGATGTTGGGGACGTGCATGAGCATTTCGGTCTGCTTGTATTCCAGATCCTTCAGCTTCTTGTCCATTTCGTCGATCTTGTTTCCCAGTTCGCGGGTAGCGGCCTGGGCGGCGTCTGCATTTTCGCCCTTCTTCTTCAGTTCACCGATGAGCTTGGACTGAGCGTTACGTTCGCTCTTGAGGCGTTCCACTTCGGTGAGGAGGGGGCGGCGTTCTTCGTCGATGGCGAGAACATCACGGAGACTTACGGTAGTATACTTCTTTTCGGTTTCAGCAATGTAATATTCCGGATTTTCACGGATTTTCTTGATGTCAAGCATGTTATGCCTCGGTTAGATAAAATTTTTCAGGAGAAAAGATAGTAAAAGGTTCCCGCGCGGGGGAGGTGGTTCTCCACAAAGTGGACAATTCTCACTATGGCTCAGAGAGCCAAGTGTTCATTAGTCACAGCTCCGGAAACATAAAAAAAACAAGAGTTTTCCAAAAAATCCTGTAAGGAACGTTTTGTAATTCAATCTTTACGCATTTCCGTTGTTGTATTACCTTACAACGTTTATTGAAGTGCTTGAGGCGTCCTACCGTAATTTGTACGTAGATTTAAATTGAGGATGTTTTGGAGTGTAACATCATAAAACAGGCCAAAAAGGGTTGGCCTAAAGGAAGGTTGGGTAAATGAGAATTATCGGATTGCTGCTTCTTGCTGTTTCGCTTACTTTCGCACAGTGGGGTGGCGGCGGTGGAAAATCCATCAACGATTTTAAGAAGATCTCTGTTTCGGGTCGAGACGTCCATGTGTGGGCGCCTTCCGGCCTTGCAGACAACAGCCCCTTGCTTCTTTCCTTGCATGGCATGGACCAGGACCCCAATTACCAGCAGCAGAATACCCACTGGGAAGCTGTTGCGGATACTGCAGGCTTTGTTGTGGCCTACCTTAGAGGCGGTACGGGATTTAGCACCTGGGATATTAGCGGCGATCAGGATACCAAGTGGGTCACCCAAATTATTGACCAATTGGCCAAGGGTTACAAAATTGACATCAAGCGTGTGTACCTTTCCGGTTTCTCTATGGGTGGCATGTTCTCCTACCATGCCATGAGTAAAATTGCCGATAGGATTGCTGCTTTCGCACCTTGTTCCGGTTACCTGATGGGTGGTGCTGGCGTTGCCATGCGTCCGGTTCCTATTTTCCATGTCCATGGAACGGGCGACGATGTGGTGGGCTATAGTGGTCTTGAAAACAACCTGGGCAGTTACCGTAAGCAGTTCAATTGCCCTTCCCAGGCTGAAGTCCAGAATAACTATCCCCACACCGGTGACAAGGCAACCCTCTATACCTGGGGTCCCTGCGATGGTGGTGTCTACGTAAAGCACTTGAAGCTGGAAGGACGCGGTCACATGCCTTCCCAGAATGAAGTTTCCGACATCTGGAACTTTGTGAAGAACTACTCCCTGGATGGAGTTGCCGAACCGATTGTTGTTCCCACGGATCGCGATACCGTGTTTAACGGAACTTTCTCCGATTCCCTGAAACTCGCGGGCTGGAACTTGACGGTCCATAGCGGCGAAGGCTCCCTGAAGCACACCGATGGCGCTGCAGAAATCAATGTGACTAAAACCGGCACCAATGCCTATGATGTCCAGATGATCCAGAAGGGCATGCACTACGAAAAGGGCCAGAGCTACAAGCTGACTTTCGATGCCTACGGTTCTGTGGCAAGATCTTTGGAAGTGAACCTGGAAAAGGATACCGACCCGTGGACCAGCTACCTGGGCGAGGCAAAGACCTTTGAACTGAGCACCGAAAAGAAGTCCTATGAAATCCAGTTCACCATGACGGAAGCTACCGATGACAATGGCCGTATTTCCATTAATGCAGGTCTTGCAACTGGCAGCGTGTTCATCGACAATGTGGTGCTGACCAAGATTGAGGAGCCTACTTCCATTGCCAAGGGAACCCTGTTGAACAACGAAGGAACCTTTAATGTGTACAACATGAAGGGATCTTTTGTCTGCAGGTTGGAAAAATCCCGTATGGGTGATGTCCAGACTCAATTGAATGGGATGAAGTTGAGCAAGGGCTTGTATATTGTGAAAAATGGCAATATGAACAAGATCTTTGCTGTAAAGTAGATTTCGTCAAGAAAGCCTATGAAAAAAGTCCATGGCAGTAATGCCGTGGACTTTTTGCATGACTGGTCATACCGAACTTGTTTCGGTATCAGTTGTGTCTATCTAGACGAATCTTTTTTGTGACAGTTCCTGCTTTTACAATGAATGCGCCAGCATGTTCTATTCGGAGAGAACTTGTTCCGTTGATTTGTACTTGTTTCACCTGCGTTCCGTTCAAATCAAACACCTGAACTTTACCTACGTAGTTTTCGATGGAAATGATGTCTTTCTGGATGTGTATCCCTGCTTTAGCGACGGTTGAGTGTCCTTGAATTATGGTGGTGCTTTCCGAGGAACTGGATTCTGTTTCGGAGGAAGAACTGGATTCCATAGCAGGAATGTTGCCCTTGTTCTCAATTGCGCTTGCAATAATTCGGGCCAATTCCTTGGCGCCAGTGGCGTTAGGGTGGACGTTATCGCTTAGCAGCCATTCGGGCTTGTTGAACTGTTCGTGGAGATCGATAAGAGGAATGCCTTTTGCTGTTGCTGCAGCCTTGATGATGGGATTAATCTGGTTTACGATGGCAGTGTCCGTAATGAACCAGTCCCAGTTATTGGCGTAGGGCTGTAGGGTTGCGAAAACTTTGGGCGCCTGCGTCTGATGGGCGAAGGTGTCGATTAGAGCTTCGTAATCTTTCTGCAGTTCTTCCTTACTGATGTCTTGGGGATAGTAGTTGAATCCGGTGGAACTGCCTGCTCCGTCATGGAAGTACTTGGAGTCGTTAGTGCCCAGCTCAATAACTACAATGTCAGGAGCGAAATCGTATGCCTTAGTAAAAGTTTCCTGCTTCCAGTAGGATTCGCTGGATGCCTTATGGAACATTTTTCCGGAATTGCCGAAATTTTGTACCTGGTATTCGCTGCCGAGAAATTCCTGAAGATGATCGGGATATTTCTTGTCGTTCCAGTTAAGACCGTAGCCTTCTGTAATACTGTTGCCGACGCAGGCGACTTTTGTAATTGCCTGTGCATTTATCGTCAAAAATGCTGCACTCACGAAAACAAAACTTTTTAATCCCATATTCAATCCCTTGAAGTCCAATTAAAGCAGCCTTGCTGACGTAGGCCTGCATCGGCTTATAATTCCTGCAAATTGAAAGATAACATAAACTTTTTACCAATGAAAATTTCTAATATTCGGACATGCTTAAATCGTTGAGAACATCTCAAGCCTTGCTGTTCGTGTTTCTTGCCTTGTGTGTAACATTCCTCTCGGGCTGTTACAGTTTTACTGCCAGTACGCTTCCCAGCCATATCAAGACGGTGAACATCCACGAGGTGGATGATAAGACTATGGATGCTGTTCTTGCCAATGATATTCGTGCCGCCGTTCTGGATATGTTCAAGAAAAATGCGGGCGGTGTCCGAGTGGTGAACGGCGAAGCCCACTCCGATTTTGAAATTACTTTGCTGTCCTATACCAATAAGCCCATGGATTATAACAGCAATAGCGATGTGGAAACTTATCGCGTGACGATCCGTGTAGGTGTCAAGTTCTATGATAATGTAAAGGAACGCATTATTTATGAAAATAAGTCCCTTTCTGCAGAAGGGACTTATGATGTTCAGGCTAACGAAACGGAAGACCGTCACGGTCAGAAACGCGCCATCGAAAAACTTCAGGACCTGATTATCACGAATGCGTTAGCTAAGTGGTAAAATCTTCCACCTTCACGGGTTCTTCATTTAAAAGAGCCTCGGTCAAGGTGCTTCCCTTATAAGTTAGCTTCAGGCTGAAGAAGGGTTCCCCCCGTTCCAGCAAGGCCAAGAAAATCAAGTCCCCGTCCCAGTGGGGTAATTTAATCACGTCTGCCTTAGGTACCCATTCCAGATTGCCTTCGTCGCATTCCTTTAGGTCGCCAGTCCACTGTGTGGCGGTAAACAGATGCATGAACTCGGTCTGGTCCATCCCGTCGCTAATGAAGGTCACGATGCCGCGGTACTTGGGTTTAATTAAGGTTAGACCCGTTTCTTCCAGAGCTTCGCGCTTGATGCAATCCTCAGGAGATTCCCACTCCTCGAACTTTCCGCCGATGCCAATCCACTTGTCCTTATTGATATCGTTCTTCTTCTTGACGCGATGGAGCAGCAGGTACTTGTTATCCTGCTCGATGTAACAGAGGGTGGTGTTTATCATGGTTAAGGATTGATGGTTAAGGATTGATAATTATGAGAAAGAATGAAGGATGTAGAATGAATTATCATTAACCTCTAGGAGCGAAACTCCGACCTCATACCTCAAGCGAAGCGAACCCTTGAACTAGTGATTAGTGAAGGATGAAGGTTATGGGCGGTTGCTGATTTCGTTCTCGTTGCGAAGGTCATTGAGCGTTTCCGTGATGGAGTCAAGAACCAGTTCCTGCTTGCTTTCCATGGCGTTGAAACGCTTTCTCAACCAGTTAATGAGGGCGTATGCAATAGGTGTTGCGCAGATTGCTTCGATTGCAAGTTTACCTGGGAATTGCACCACGATCATGCTGATCAAATCTTCTGTAGGAACGGTACCTGCAAAGGCAATCAGTACGAAAATAGACGTGTCTACAATGTATCCGAAAACAGAGGAACCGATGGTTCTTACCCACAGGAGCTTTCGGCCTGTCTTTTCGCGGATTTTTACCATGGTCCAGGCGTTGGTCAATTCACCCAGCAGGAATGCAATTAGGGATGCAACCGTAATTCTAGGGACAAAGCTGAAAATGGTGGAGTAGGCGCTGGCGGTTTCTTCCGTAAAGTCCGGATAGGGGAGGGTGGTTCCGATGAAGGTGAACACTGCCATGAATACCTGGCAGAAGAAGGTGAGCCAGATGACCTTGCGTGCGGTTTTAAATCCCCAGATTTCCGTAAGTACGTCCCCCAGCATATAGGCAAGAGGGAAGGTGATGGTTCCTGCGTCAAAGACGGTGATGCCGCAAACGGACAGCAGTTTTACTGCCATCACGTTGGAGGTGAGATAGCAGGCGACCATGAGGCCTGCAATAATTACCAGTGGGGAGAATGGGTCACGCTTTGCACCGATATCAAAATCGTTGATGCCTGCGTCGGTTTTTTCAAGGTTTTCCGTAACTTGTTTCATAATGGTTCAAAAAATAGCTTTTGTCAGCAGATTTTCAATGTTGTGTTTTCCGACGAAGGCTTACATTGGCAGAAATTGCAAAACGTTCCCGATTTGGATTAAAATCCAGGAACCCGTAATGTGCGTCAATGCCTACAGAGAAATTTTCAAATCTAAAGTTGATGTATGCTCCGAAACCTGCTTCCAGGGTGGATTTTTCTTCGTTATCCCTTCTTGGAATCCAGACGTTCCTGGTAATGTATTCTTCTACACCTATACGGAATACATCCCCAATGGGTAACTGCTGAATGATGGATATGCCGCCTGCGAATGCGCCAAATAAATCTTCTATAGCGCCGACATAATCAACGTCTTTTTTCTCGTCATCAATATCACTCCAGTAGTCGTCGTATTCTTCGTCATCATCGTCCGTGTCGATAAAACATACTGGGCAAACAATGACGGCGATTCCTAATGCCCACGGCATGGATAACCAGCCTCGAACAGCTGCATAATCGTTGCCGGTACCGAATGTTATGTAGGGGGAGGGCTGAAATCCGAATCCCCACACGGTGCCGTTGCTGGATTTCAAAAAGTCGTACGCTACGGGGGAGTCCCATCCATCCTCTTTTTTATCGTACTGGGAATATTCCGCTCGTACAGAATGATGGGTTTCGTAGGAAGATTCCATTGCATCCATGAACGCAGCTGTGCTAGGCGGGTGCATGGTGCATCCCGTCAGCAGGAGCAAAATCGTTACGGATATCAGTAAGTAACGCATACCTTAAATAATATAAAATGCGTTATTCGTGGATTTCTAGGGGCAGGTCGTCGGGATCGCTGAAGAAAGTCATCTTTTTTCCCGTGTAATCATCTATACGGATCGGTTCAGTTTCGATTCCTTTGGCGTTCAGTTCACGAACAGTTTCTTCTACGGAATCCACTCGGAACGCCAAGTGGCGAAGTCCGTTTGCCTCGGGGTAGCTGGGGCGGGGCGGCCTTCCTGGAATGATGAACAATTCCAACTCCATGCCATCCAACTGCAGGTCAATCTTGTAGTCTCCACGTTCTGCACGATAGTTCTCGCGGATGATTTTAAATCCTAAAAGGTCCACATAAAAATGCTTGGACTTCTCGTAATTACTGCCGATGATGGCAATGTGATGGACTTGTTTTAAATTCATTGGAATCCCGATTTTGAAACTACAGAAGAAAGTAGTTTTTATTAGTGGACTATGCAGGAGTTTAATAAGAGGGGAGCGTATGCTACTATATTCATTGCACAAGGTGCATGACAGATCGCCTCGGCTAGAATACAATCTGGTTTCTTCCGTTGTTCTTTGCTTCGTAAAGTTTCTTGTCGGCGTCTTTAATCCAGGCATCTATGCTTAGGTCTGGATGATATTTGGAGATGCCTACAGAAATAGTAAAGTGGAAAGTTTCGTTTTCGGAACGAACCACCCTGTTTCGAATTTGTTCTAGCAATGTTTCCATGATGCTTGGTGGAACGATCTTTTCGTCCCCGCTAACCAGGAATTCTTCACCGCCCCAGCGGCTGATGGTGCAGTCCTTGCAGATCTTCTTCATCATGTTTCCAAGGATCATAAGGACCTGGTCGCCAACGGCGTGACCGTAGGTGTCGTTAATCTTCTTGAAATAATCTACGTCAATCATGGCGATCCACATGGAATCGTGTTCCACGTTCGGGGCTGTAGATTCCTCAAGATGGGACGTCATGTAATATCTGTTGGCAAGACCGGTCAATGCATCAAAGTCGGCCTGCTTCATGAGCTTCTTTTCTGAGTCGATAATCATGCCTGTGGTAACACGGGCAAAACTGATCAGGAAAAAGCTGACGCTTGTAATATTGATTCCCAGGAACAGCAGGGTGGGGATCCCCTCAATGCGATAAATCGGACCGTTCTTGACGGAATACAGGGAGGATAGCAAACAGGACAGAACGATGATGATGGAGCAGAGGTTTGGCTTGGGGTCTTCTCCGCCAAATTTGGTCTGCATGTACTTGATGTAGTAGATGAGGGGAATGGTCGATAAGGAATAAAGCTGAAATCCGTAATCGTAGCCCAGATGGATGGTACAGATGGCCATGTATACGGTCATCTGCAGATAAATGGACCATGTGGCCTTAATAAACTGGTATTTGCGGATGAGTAAATAATGGGCGAGGTAGACGATGGCGACAAAAATCGAGTAATAGGCAAGGAACGTCGCTCCGATGACGTAATATACAATCATCATCAAAATCACGAGGACCAGAAGGATCGTGTTTGTCAGGAAGCTTAACTTCTGTATGTCTTTTACGGATTTGGGCATCTTGTTTTTAATATAGGTATAATTTTGATGTTTTTTGATTTTTTTTACCATCAAATGCCTATATTATTTCTAAGGGGCTTTCTTATGAGGGACTATTTGTAGATGAAAAAGCATCTTTTGGCGCTTTTTAGCGCGTTGTTTTTGTTATCCGCTTGTGATTTGCTGGATCCTGATGAACATGTTGTGGAACTGCCTCGCACTTTGAAGTATATGGGCGAAACAATTGAATTCGTCCAGGTTGGAGATCAACTCTGGATGAAAGAGAATTTGAATGTGGGGTCTGGCGAAGAGCGATGTATGGTGGGACTGTCAAGATACTGCGAAAAGTTTGGCCGTCTGTTCTTCTGGGAAGAAGCCTTAAATGCTTGTCCCGCTGGTTCGCATCTTCCAAGCTATGAAGAGTGGAAAAAACTTACTGATTTTCTATATCTCAATGAAAAATATGTGAAGTATTTCACCAACCAACTTGGGGGCTATCTGGATGTAGATTATTGGGGAAATCATATATCGGCAGATATTGGAAATAGTGTCTATTTTTGGAGTTCTACTGAAATTGACTTGAATGACGATGACGACAAACCTGCCTTATATGGCGGAACATTTCAATACTCAACGCAGAATGGTTATAAACTTTCCCAGATTCGAAAGGACGTGGGACTTTACATTCGTTGTGTGATGAATGAAAAGCCTTCTAACTAGATTGCATAATGAGAATTGCTGAAAAAATATGACGATGAAAAAATTTTCTGCTCTTTTATTTTCTCTTTTCGTAATGGCTTTTTCACTTGGGGCCTGCAGCCTTGTGGAATCCGAGGAAGAAATTGCTGAGGAATTTCGCAGTCTTACCGTCGGTAATCAAACTCTTGATTTTGTTCAGGTTGGAGAACTTTGGTGGTCCACTAAAAATCTCTACCTGCATAATGATGAGAAACATTGTGCTCAGGGGTTGTTATCCAATTGCGAAAAGTACGGCAGTCTCTATACTTGGACCGAGGCCATGGGGATTTCGCCGGAGTACGAAGATTTCTATTATGAGCAATACGAAGATTTTCAGCAGGGCTTATGCCCCGAGGGATCTCATTTGCCTAGTAGGCAGGAAAGGGATACGCTCATAAGCCACCTATTCGGAAGTTTCGCAAGCTACCAAAAGTATTTTAATAATCAGCGGGGCGGCTACTACGACGACTATCTTTATGATTCCTACAACGATGTGGGTTATAAGGCCTATTTCTGGACCTCTACAGAAAGTAGTAACAGCTCTGAATATTCCTATTTCGCAGATGTGCTTTATTGTTACAGCGACGGCTATTGCAGTTCCACAAACAAGACAAAGACTAGCAAGCTCTATATCCGCTGCGTCATGAATTAACAAAAAAAATGCCTATATTAGAGCTATCGGGGTTAGCTTATGAAATGTCCTTCCTATAAATTCCTTGGTTTATTTGCGGGCCTGTTCTGCTTTGCCATGAATAGCCATGCTCAGCTTGTGCTGTTGCCTGTCCAGTCGGATTCTTTGGCTAATCCAAATCTTGATGGACCTGTCCGTTTCGACAAGAATCCTCAAATCGTCGAGTCACAAAGCACTGGCCTTGGATTTAATGTTGCCGCGGACGATACGGTAGGGGCGGATAAGTTTTACATAGGCAAAGACTCTCTTGCCATGTATTGCAAGACGACCGTTGTCCAGGGACGCAAAAAGAAAAAGGAAAAGCGCTACTGCTGGATTCCCGAAATTCCAGAGGCTGTGCAGAAGCCCGTAAAAGAGATTAGCTGTACCGATGACTGTCCCATCACTGAAGAAAGCTGGGACCGTGAACAGAAAATGAAGGAACGCAAAAAGGACAGGCGAGATCCTCATGAAAAGGACATGGATCGGGAACGAAGGACCGCTTTTCGTGTGATGTTGAAAGCAGCGCCTTTTATGGCGGCAGGGGCTTTGTGTCATCTTGATGCGAGCTGCTCAGAGTAATCTGAATCGAAAAAAAGACCCGCTTTGAAGCGGGCCTTTTTTGAATTGTCATTCTCGCGAAGGCGAGAATCTAGCGTTAATGCACTCCGTTTCCTTCCGGAACGTCGCAGGTCACGGCCTTGCCGCCGATTTCCAGCGCGATGGGTGCAGCGCCTTCGCCTGCAGTGCAGAACACTTCGCCGTTCTTGACGGAGAGAGCGATCTTGTCGAAATCCTTCAGCTTCAGTTCGCGCGGTTCGCTGGGAGAGACTCCCTTGAACAAAGCGCGGTCACCGGGCTTTGCTCCTTCAGGTACGGCCACCAGGCGGCACTTGTGGGTTTCCGGTTCCAGGTCGCCTGCGAAGAGCATACCTGCGCTCATGATACCGCGAAGGGGTGCGGGCTTCAGGTTTGCGAACAAAAGAATCATGCGGTCCTTCAGTTCAGAAGCTTCGTAGCTAGCCTTCAGGCCTGAACAAACGGTGCGGAGTTCGCCTTCGCCTGCGTCCACCTTCAGAACATAGAGGGAAGTTGCATCCGGATGGTCTGCCACTTCCACGATCTTTGCTGCGCGAAGGTCCATGGCGGCAGGAACATCGGCAGCGGTCAGGGGCTTGTTCTGCTTGGGCTTGGCCTGCTGCTGTTGCTGCTGGGGATTCACTTCTTCGTCGATGCGGGGGAACAGGGGCTTGCCTTCGCCGAAGACTTCGCCACCCTTCAACAGACCCCAGACCAGATCTTCGGCACTTTCGAACTTGGTGCCCAGCATGGTCAGGCCTTCTTCTGCCTTGGTGGGGATCACCGGCCACAGCATGCAAAGGCTGAGGCGTACGGCTTCTGCGGCCACGTAAAGAACGGTAGCCAGTTCATCCTTGAGAGCCGGGTCCTTGGCCAGCTTCCAGGGAGCCTTGATTTCGAAGTAGCGGTTGATGCTACGGACAAGGCTCATGATGTTTTCGATGGACTGGGACAGGCGAGCCTGGGGCAGGTCCTGCTTAATGTCTTCGATGACCTTCTTGGCCAAGTTCATTACGTCGTTGGCGGCGTCATCCATAGTAACAGCTGCGGGCAGCTTGCCTTCGAAGTTGGTAAGCACCAGCTTGTGGACGCGATTCAGAACGTTGCCCAGGTCGTTTGCCAGGTCGGCGTTAATGCGACGGACAAAGGAATCGTGGGTGAAGTTTGCGTCCTGGCCAACCACCATTTCGCGTGCCAAGTAGTAACGGAAAGCGTCGTTGCCGTACTTTTCCATGTAATCCATGGGCTTCACAACGTTACCGGCAGACTTACTCATCTTTTCGCCGCCGTTCACCAGCCACCAGCCGTGAGCCAGGATGTGCTTGGGCAGAGGAATGTCCAGAGCCATGAGCATAGTGGGCCAGTACACGCTATGAGTGGTAAGAATGTCCTTACCGATCAGGTGGTAGGTGGCGGGCCAGATGGGAGTGCCATCGGCATAAGTCTTGTGGAATGCGGTAGAGGCGCTCACATAGTTAAGCAGAGCGTCGAACCAGACGTAGGTCACGTAGTCCGTGTCGAAAGGCAGAGGGATACCCCAGGAGAGGCGAGCCTTCGGGCGGCTAATGCAGAGGTCGTTCAGCGGTTGACGCAAGAAGCCCAGGATTTCGTTACGACGGTAGTCGGGAACAATCCAGTCCGGGTTGGTGTTCAAGTGGTCGATGAGCTGCTGCTGATACTTGCTCATCTTGAAGAAGTAGTTCTTTTCCTTCAGCCATTCCACCGGGCGGTGGCTAATGGGGTCGCACTTGTTTTCGTCCAGTTCGTCTTCGGAGAAGAAACGTTCTTCGCCGACAGAGTACCAGCCTTCGTATTCCTTGGAATAGATTTCGCCCTTGTCCCACAGCTTCTGCAGGCATTCCTGCACGTAAGCCTTGTGTTCGGGATAGGTGGTGCGGATGAAGAAGTCGTTGCAGATGCCCATCTTCTTCCACAAATCTTCGAAACGGTGGTAGTATTCGTCCACGTGTTCCTGCGGAGTCACTTCGCGCTTGGCAGCAGCACGCTGCACCTTCTGGCCGTGTTCGTCGGTACCAGTCAAAAAGTAGGTCTGGTAGCCGAGAATCTTGTGGAAGCGAGTGAGAATGTCTGCAAGGACGGTGGTGTAGGAATGACCGATATGGGGTGCGTCATTCACATAGTAAATCGGAGTAGTAACGTAAAAGTTCTTCATATGGCGCGCAAGATAGAAAAAATTGCAATATGTCTTACTGGTAATATCTGATTTGGTACTTGTATTTCTGGTATTCCTTGAATTCTTTTGTTTTAGGATCCTTCCTAGAATAGACACTTTCTATAACATTCCCGAAATCATCAGTGGTAATGCGGGTGACCGCATGTAAATTTCCTGCGTAGTCGTAGTATTCTTCACGAACTAGCTTTCCGTCTTCATATTTCAGGAATTTGGTGAATCCTCCAGATATGATTTTGGAAACTCGACCGTCCTCGCCGTATTCGTATTGAGTATGTTCCTGAGTGTCGCTAATGTCGCTGGAATAAACCAGGTCCACAATTTTTCCGTCTTGATTTCGCTGGATGGACTCGTAAGAATAAAGCTTTCCGTTGTAGGATACGCTTCTTTCCTTCACTTTCTTGCCGTCAGAATCATATGTGAAGGAAACCGCATCTTTCCCGTGGTATTGACCTTCAATCTGGATGGAAGAAATGTTGTGTTGTTCGTTATAGATTCGTTCCAGCTTGTGGGCGAAGGGATAAATAACCCTCAGATCCTGTGTTTTGCCGGTTTCATCTACGAGAAAACTGATTTTATAGATCGCTGAGGATGTGTCCTGCCTGGTATAATACCAGCGGGTACCTCCGTCTTCTTTTTTCTGGGAGCTAGTGATGACGGAATAAATCTTTTTCGTATAAGCTTCCCTACGTAACAAACGTCCGTCGTCATCCAGTATACTCTTTCTGCTGATAAGTACTTTGCCCAGCGAATCCTTCACGTTCCACTCGGTTTCTACCTTGTCCTTGTTCCAGACCTTGAAAAAGGATGCTTTAAGATGTTCTGCACCGGCGGAATCGATATGAAATAGCTCTGCACTTAAATTTTCCACATCTC
Organism: Fibrobacter sp. UWR4; assembly: GCF_003149045.1. Lineage (NCBI taxonomy): Bacteria > Pseudomonadati > Fibrobacterota > Fibrobacteria > Fibrobacterales > Fibrobacteraceae > Fibrobacter > Fibrobacter sp. UWR4. The sequence continues at coordinate 19,563 of NZ_QGDU01000021.1, forward strand.
CCATGAGTGCGCGGTTTTCTTGGTCTTGAGGCTCTATGTAAGGCATGACTTTGCCTTGCTCATCAAGAATGCTGAAAAACGTAAATGCCTTGGCCACTTGTATGTTGGAACATCCGTACAACGAGAAAAGAAGGAAAGCTGTTAAAAGCTTTCCTGCTAAATTAAAAAATGGATGATTGTTCATTTGTTTGTGTTTTAGAAACTGTTTGTATTAAAATTAATACCAATGTTGAAGAACAAAGCGGGAATGAACTGGATGGGAGAAATTGCAAGACCCAGTTCAAATCGGTTGATTCCGGAGTCCACAAACAGGGAAGTCTTGGATTCAATGTACTTCATGCTTTCATTGACCGGAATTGTAATAGCTTCGCGAAAACCATAGGGTGTTTTGCTCTTCATATAGTATTCGCCAAACAGTTTAACTCCGTGAATCAGCTTGGTTTCTGCTTCTTCGGTATCGTCGTCAGAATAACTCCAGCGGTTTTCCTTTTCTTTACCTGCTGTCGCCCAAACGTATGCTCCGTAGCCTGCGCCAAATCCAAGACAGGTGCCACTTGTGGCGGAACAACGGACTAATCCAAGAGATACTTCCCAGTTGACGCCCATTTCGAGGAGGCCTTCAATGATTGCAGAGGAGTCACGGAATGCCTTGCTGTCTTCCAGGTAGTTGTCTGTCAGGTAGCCGATATTAAGGCCGACTGTACCGATCAGCTCAATTTTTTTGTTGTGGGCAACTGTTCCCCAGGGCATTGCGGAGTACGCTTCCTGATCGTATTCGAATTTTCCATTCTTGGCGGATTCGTTCAGGGACGGGTATTCTTCCTTGGTGACCACTTGACTCCAGGGTCTTGTAAATTCCTTGAATCCGTGGCCATCGCGGACGAAATCTTTGATTTCATATCCGGAATGGACGATGATGGAGTCTTCCTGGAGAAGAGCGCTTTTTCTGGAAATGCTATGGAGAATTCCGTTGCCTCCCCAGATCAAGGCGGTGCCATCGTTTACAAACTGGAATCTCTTGCCTTTTCTCGGGTTGATATTGATGGACTCCAGAACTCCGTAACGAAATACAAAACTGAAGTTTCCTGCAATCTCTTCCACTTCATTCTTGATTTTCGTCAGGCTGTCATTTCCAAAGGCTTCGGTTCTCTGTCTTGCCTGCTTCTCGGATTCTGCCTTCACAATATCCATTAGGGGAGAATTGGTGAAAAATCCAGGAGAATAGACGTCCTTGTCAAAAAGATCGGAACATTCTTCCGTCCACTTTTCAAGAATACCCTTTACCTCTGCAGTGTGGTTTTCGTCGAAATGGATAACAAGACTGTCATTTTGATAGTCTGCCTTAAGGTACTGCTCGGGGGCATATTGGGGCAATGCCAGGACGGTGAGTTTCTGGATACATTCGTTGGCGTGAACTTTCAAGTTCATGTTATCCTTCTGGTCTGCCCATGCTGCGGATGCCAGAAGGCTAGAGATTGCCATTATTTCAAGAGTTCTCTTGAACATGCACTTTCCTCCTTTAAAGTGTGCTTTTTTCGGATGGGAAATATAACTTTTTCTAATATTCACCTCGATAACACAAAAGTATTACTTTGTAATTTATGCTGAAATTGTACTTGACCACCTGTCCGGATGACTTTGCCGGTGAATATGACGATATTGAGGAAATGTTTAAGCGGGGGCTTTCTCGTCTTATCCTTAAGAAGCGTCGCGGAACCGCCGATGACTATGAGCGCTGGCTGCTTTCCTTGCCCATGGAATATCGTGAACGGATTTGGGTGTGGGGTACTCCCGATACGGCGGAACAGCTGGATGTCCGTGGCTGTGTGGCAGAAGCAGGTTCCTTCATGAGGGAGGTTCCCGAGTCCTGGAAACGTGTGAACTGCATTGCCTTCTGCCGATCCCTAGAACAGGTGAAGGATTTACCTGACTGGGTGGCAGGAGCCCTTGTAGGACCTGTTTTTCAGCCATTTTCTGCCTTAGAGCCTGTAAAAACTCTGGCAGATCGTGCCGAGTCACTAGAAAAATTGGCTGAGGAAATGTCTGAATTAGGTGGAAGAGTCCCGCTTATTGTCTTTGGGGGCTTTGATCAGGATAATCTTTCCGAGGCCAAGAAACTTCCTGTTTCTGGTGTTTCCCTGCTGGGTGGAATCTGGAATTATGCGGATTCCTTAAATGCCTTTATAAAGACCTCTAGGTTTGTCTAAAAAAATGGATGGAGTGTGTTCTATATCACATCCGTTTCTTAAAAAAAACTTTCTCATTTGTGTTTTTTGACGAAAAAAGGCGATTTTTGTTCCAAATTGGAATAAAATAAATTGTCCCATTCCAAAATCATAACATATATTAGGGGCATGGATAGCTCATTCGCTAAGATTCTCGTTATTGACGATACGAAAACCAACATTGAAGTGTTGGAAGGTATCTTGTGCGGTGAGTACGACATGTATGTGGCCCTCAACGGAAAGAAGGGCTTGCTCCTGACCGAAAAGGTAAAACCGGATCTTATTCTCCTGGATGTGATGATGCCGGAGATGGATGGCTACGAAACCCTCCGCCAGATGAAGGCCCGGGGCCTTGTGGACGATACTCCGGTCATTTTCCTGACTGCAAAGGCTGACGCCAAGAGTGAACAGACTGGCTTGGACCTTGGTGCAGTGGACTACATTGTCAAACCCTTTAATCCGGATCTTGTTCGCCTTCGTATCAAGAACCAGCTGGAATTCAAGCACCAACGTGATCATCTCCACGAACTAGTGGATGAAAAGACTCGAGATCTTCGCAAGACTTTGAAGGTCCTGCTGACCAGCCTTGGTGCCCTTTCTGAATATCGTGATACGGATACGGGCGAACACATTAAGCGCACTCAGGTTCTTGTCCAGATGCTTGCTGAAAGACTGAAGAACCATCCTGATTTTAGCGCCGCTATTCCTAGCAAGGAATACATTGACTTTTATGCAACCGCAGCTCCCTTGCACGATATTGGCAAGGTGGGTATTCCTGATGAAATTCTCCATAAGCCAGCAAGGCTTACGGACGAAGAACGTGAAATCATGAGTAAGCATCCCCAGATGGGATACGACGTGGTGTACAATGCTACCCGTGAGTTGACGAATCATCCTTTGATAAAGATTGCTGCGGATATAATTTTGAATCACCATGAACGTTGGGATGGCAAGGGCTATCCTAATGGAATCAAGGGAAATGAAATCCCTGTTGGCGCAAGACTGATGGCAGTTGCTGACGTCTATGATGCCCTGGTTTCCCGTAGACCCTACAAGGAACCGTACCCTCATGAAGTTGCCGCTGCCGAAATTCAGAGTGGTCGCGGTACGCAGTTTGACCCTGCAGTTGTGGATGCCTTTATGGAAATTCAGTCCCTGCTGCCTGCCCTTTACGAACAGTTTAAGGACGGAATTATTTAGGGAGTTGTCCCATGACTCAAAATCCCTTAAATGACAAGCGTCGTCGCCTAAGATGGCGCATTTCTTTTGTTTATGCCATTCCCATGCTGGTGGCATCCGTTGTTCTTGTATGCTTTTTCTATTTCATGGTCCGCTCCATGTTCGTTACCTCTGCGTATTCTTCTGCAGAAAGCAACTTGAAGAACAAGGTGGTCTATAGCGTCGAGAAGCTTTTGACGGATTATGAAAAAGACTTCATGGACTTGGCCAAGAAAGCTCAGTACTATCAGGCAGGAGCCCTAAAGGGGCAAACATCCAAGCAGATTCTTCGGGATGATGGCGTGGTAGACCTGTATTATGGCTCCAGTAAGGGTGAGTATAGTTCTGCTAGGGGTATGAAACTGGAAAGCGGTAAGTCCGAATTCCGTACAACCGCATGGTATCTGGAAGCAGCCCGAAAGAAGGGGCTTGCGTTCTCTGGACCGAACGTTCGCCGTGATTTGGGAAAGATGACCATGACCTTGTCCCATCCCATTTGGGATAAGAATAAGAGGGTCACTTCCGTTATTGCGGAAGATCTGGATTTGCATGAGATCCGCACGTCTATGGGATCCCTTGCTCGTGATGAAGGTGGTATCACGTTGCTCCTGAGCAAGGAAAACGATAACCTGATCACCTATTTCCCTTATGAAACCAATATGGGTAAGGTGGTCCAGGATACGGTGGAAAACTTGCTGGAAATGGTTTCCGGAAGTTTTAGCGCGGATACATTAAGTGCCGCAGAAGTCCTTCGTTTTGAAAGAACCAATGAACATCATCAGCGCATGGTGTTCATGGTGGTGAGTTTAAAGAATAAGCCATTCTACGTGATTCATGCCGCCCAGCAGAACCGCATTGTATCCGGCGTGGAAAACCACATTTCTGCATTCATTCTTCTGGTTGTCCTTGCTGTGATTATCCTGATGGGTGCCGCCGCCATCGTGTCCCATATGCTGTTTAGTCGGTATATCCAGAGAGACCTGAGCGATAGCGTGAGCTCGAGTACCATGTTCGACACTTTGCTAGGAAGTGATAACTTTAGGATTATCCTGACGAATGATACCTTTGATATCCTCCACGCCAGCGCTTACGTCATGGACTTCCTTACGGATGGGGATGATATTAAGGGTCAAATTCTCTTTAAGTACATTGATTCTGATCAGTTCAAGAAGTTTGCACATCGTGTGGCGATGGGCGGTGAAATGCACGCCAGTGAACGCAAGATTCGTGTGCCAGTAAAGAGCTTTAATGGGGAAATCGCATGGTGGGGAATCTTCTTCCAGGTGCTGGTGGAAGATAACGGTGAAATGCGTTACCTCTTTATGATTACCGATGAAACCAGCGGTATTCAGAAGGATACCATCCTTGACACCATCATGATGTCTGCTGATCACTCTATCCTGATCATTTTCGACAGATACCTGAAGGTGACCTATATTTCCAAGCAGTTGGCCGATTTCTTTGGCTGCGAATGGAAATCCCTGATTGGTCTTAAGCTGGATGAACTGAAGGACATTGGTCTTCCAGAGAATATGATCCGATCCTTGAAGAGGTCCTTCAGCAAGCAGGATCTTTGGAAGGATTCCTTTGAATTAAAATCCGAGGCCTTGCATACCAGCGTCTGGTTCCGTGGCGAAGCCTGTACCTTGGCCATGCAGGAAACTCTGGTGGGCTACATGCTTTCCATGATCGATATTTCCGAAGTGGTGGCAGCTCGTGAAATTGCAGAACAGGCTACCCAGGCAAAGAGCGAATTCCTGGCCAATATGAGTCATGAAATCCGTACGCCTATGAATGCCATTATCGGTATGGCCCACCTGACTTCCGAAACACAGCTGGATGAACATCAGCGCGGATTTATCGATCGAATTAGCGCCGCAGCGAAGTCCTTGCTCGGAATTATCAACAACATCCTGGACTTCTCCAAAATTGAAGCCAAGAAGCAGGAACTTGAAAATACACAGCTTGTGCTTCAGGATGTGCTGGGTGAGGTGGCTGCCCTTGCGGAAGTCCGTATTGATGGAAAACCCATTGAACTGATCGTGGATATCGATCCTGAAATTCCGGAAATCCTGATGGGTGACCCTCTACGAATTTCTCAGATCTTTACCAACCTGATCAATAATGCAACCAAGTTTACGGAAAAGGGAAACATCACCCTCCGTGTTGAAATGCTCCAGCGCAATGCCGGTAGTGTCAAACTGTCCTTCAGTGTAATTGATACTGGCATCGGTATGACTCCGGAACAGCGTAGCCGTCTGTTTAACGCTTTCACTCAGGCGGATGGCTCTACAACGCGTAAGTATGGCGGTACTGGCCTGGGCCTGGTGATTTCCAAGTCCCTGGTGGAATTGATGGGTGGCCAGATGCAGGTGGAAAGTGAACCAGGTGTTGGTTCCAGGTTCTTCTTTACAATCACGTTGCCCATTGCACCTGCCTCTGCCGCTCAGCCCAAGTGGATGGACGTGGAGGATTTCAAGGGAAAGAATATTCTCCTTGTGGATGATTGCGCCAACCTGAGAACGGTCTTGCGCCGTTACTTGACCATGTTACAGTGCGTCGTGGAAGAAGCTTCTTCTGTGGATGAAGCCCTGGATTTGATTCAGGCTCATGATGAAGCAGGGGAGGATCCCTACGATTTGTTCCTGGTGGATTACGAAATGCCTATCCTGAACGGATTCGATTTTGTTCATGGTCTAAATGAAAAGATGGTCCTTGTTCCTAAGGTGCTGATGCATCCCATTCACTTTGACGAAAGTGACATGAGCAGGGCTTTGGGCCTGGGCTTTTGTAGTTGTGTTCCTAAGCCTCTCCAGATGGGCTCTCTCCTGAGTTCCATGCAGGAAGCCGTTGGACTTGAACCGACCTACAAGAAGGCGAAGAAGAAAGAAAAGAGCAAGATTTACTTTAAGGAGGCAAAGGTCCTGCTGGTGGAAGACAACCAGATGAACCAGGAACTGGCTGTGTCCTTGCTGAATAGCGTGGGTCTTACCGTGGTTGTTGCTAACAATGGTAAGGAATCCCTGGAGGTATTGAAGAAGGATGCCTTTGATCTGGTGCTGATGGATATTCAGATGCCTGTGATGGATGGCTTGACCGCAACTAAGGAAATTCGTGCCCGGGAAGATGAATACTTCAAGAAGGTTCCGATTCTTGCCATGAGTGCCCGAGCCTTCCAGAAAGATACGGAAGAATGCTTTGCTGCAGGTATGAATGCCCATATTGTGAAACCTATCGATCCGTCCCTGCTATACGAGGAAATGGCGAAGTTCCTGGCGGTTGCATCCGAAACGCCTATGGTTGCCACTGCCGATACGGAAAAGGAAGCTATTTCTCCGGAAGATCGCGAATTTGTGAACCAGTTCCAGAAGGTTCGTGATTTCGATGCGGAAACGGGCTTCTATCATGCCAATAGCAGCCGTAGCATTTACCTGAAGATTGTGCAGGGCTTTGTCCGTGATTATGGCAACAGCAGCTTTGATCTTCATCGTCTGCTGGAAAATCATGATTACGAATTGGCTTCCCGTACGGTACATACCATCAAGGGATTGTGCGGTACAATTGGTGCAGGTCAAACACAGAAACTTGGATCTGAACTGGAGGAACAGCTGTCTGAAAAGACCTGCAATCCTGCTCTCTTAAGTTCCTTTGAAAATAGCCTGAAGAATTTGATTCAGGATTTGGAAGTTGTTCTAGTTAATGTTGTCCAGGAAAATACGGAATCGGCCCCGAAACAGGCTGATCCTGAAGCTCAGGAGAAGCTGAAGACCGCCGTAACTGCCTTGAAGGATGCGTTGGATAACTGTTCTTCGACCCTCTGTAAGCGTATTCTGGATGATGTGGAATACATTTCCTTTATTCCGGAACAGGAACGCCTGCTTCGTAAACTGAAGGAACAGATTGATGATTATGACTTCACTGAAGCCGCTGAAACCCTTGAGGCTCTTGAAAAAACTCTAGCATAGAAAGCCTGATTTGGCTAATGCAGAACCATGGCTGCCATAAAGGCTAATGCCACGATAATGGCCGCGATGGTGCCCACGACACCCATTCCCTTGGACCTTTTCTTGTTGCCCAGGGAGTCCTCTCCAAATTCATTTTCTAGGATTTCGTCGTAGTCGGGGAGTTCTTCGTCGGCAAATTCTGCGCCGTCCTTCCAACCTGTATTTTTGTCGCTGCCACAGTGACGGCAGAAGGTGGCGTCAGGTTTAAGTTCGGCGCCGCAGTGGGGGCAAGTCATGGTTACAGAATCGTTTGTTTTCATAGAAGGCAATATACAAAACTTACTGGATCTGCTTTCGATGCATTTCTTTTTCTGCATCGGGGATAATATCTTCCAGTTTGCCGGTGTTTAAATCGTAACGGTAGATGAAGGTTTCGTTTTTGTGTGTTTCTGGACGGTCCCTATCTTTTACAACGAAGATGAGGGTGGGGGTATTCTTGATCATGTAGTAGTATTCAATTTCCATATGGGGCAGTGAGACTACTTTCATGGAACCCGCATCTATATCGTATAGATAGAAGTCTCCATTGTCGTCCTGGTTGAGATAGCCGTCCTTATTGGTGTCGTTTTCCGTTCCGATAAAGGCCAGGTAGCGCTTCTTTCCGTTGCGGATAATACTTAAGTTCCAACCGGTAAAGCGTTTGTCCATGATTGACTTGTGGATTTTGCCTGCGTCATTTTCATAGACCAGGTTGACGAACTGTTCTGTATAATAAGACTTGAGGAAGGCGGTATCAGGCTTTCGAACTCTCTTGACAGGGGTATCTTCTTTCTTTTCTTCCAGGGACATGGCCGTTGCCAATTCCGAGGGGGAATCTTCATCAAAGACGACTTCATCTACGCTTGCTTCATAAAAACCGAAGCGGTCGAAACGGCGTTCTGGCTTTTCCATGGTTCTTGCCACGACGGGAACGACGAATTCCATCTTTTCAGGATTGAGAACGATGATGTCTTTATAGGAAATGTACTGGGTGTTTTCCTTTTTCTTGTTGTTCTTTTCCGCCACTTCTTTGGAAATGCTGCCATTATTTCTGTCGTATTCCGATTCTGTTGGGAACAGGACCTCACTAGCGAACGTGTATGCCAAACCGAACATTAAAAATAGCGTGGGTATGGAGATGATGGCGAAAACAATGCGATTATACTTTTGAAGCTTGGACATAAGAACCTCCTATTTTTATCCTCCTTAAACTAAAAATGTTTTGGACGAAAAATTCAAAAAAATCTTGTAAAACAATGGATACTATAAAAAGACCCGCCTTTGAAGGGCGAGTCCTTTTTAACTTCACTAAGTTAGGCGAGCAAGGCTTAGTGCGAGCGGTCTATCCGTGAAAAAAGGCACTCGGTAGAACCGAGCGCCTTTTTGAGAGCGAGCGCTTAACGCAGGTACTTGTCCTGATTCTAGCGCGAACGGTCTCTATCCGTGAACGAAAAAGACCTGCCTTGTAGGGCAGGTCCTTTTCGTGAGAGCGAGTGCCTAACACAGGTTCATCACCCGAGTTTAGCACGAGCGGTCATTAAAGCTTGTCGTTAGAACCAAGAACGTCAACGATCTTGTGTTCGTACATCTTCTGCATGTTTTCGCGAGCCGGCTTCAGGTACTGACGCGGGTCGAAATGATCCGGGTGTTCGTTGAAGTACTTACGAACTGCAGCAGTCATAGCGAGACGAGAGTCGGAGTCGATGTTGATCTTGCAAACTGCAGACTTGGAAGCCTTGCGGAGCTGTTCTTCCGGAATACCAACTGCATCGGGGAGCTTACCGCCGTTTTCGTTGATGGTCTTAACTTCGTCCTGAGGAACGGAAGAAGAACCGTGGAGAACGATGGGGAAGCCCGGGAGTTCCTTTTCGATGGCTTCGAGAACGTCGAATGCCAGGGGAGGCGGAACCAGGATGCCGTCAGCGTTGCGAGTGCACTGTTCCGGCTTGAACTTGTAAGCACCGTGAGAAGTACCGATGGAGATTGCGAGAGAGTCGCAACCAGTACGGGTAGCGAAGTCAACAACTTCTTCCGGCTTGGTGTAGTGAGAAACTTCAGAAGCAACTTCGTCTTCAACACCGGCGAGAACACCGAGTTCAGCTTCAACGGTAACGTCGTGAGCGTGAGCGTATTCAACAACCTTCTTGGTGAGGGCGATGTTTTCTTCGTACGGGAGAGAAGAACCGTCGATCATAACGGAAGAGAAGCCGTTGTCGATGCAGTCCTTGCACAGTTCGAAAGAGTCACCGTGGTCGAGGTGGAGAACGATCTGCGGATTTGCGCAGCCCAGTTCCTTAGCGTATTCAACAGCACCCTGAGCCATGTAGCGGAGGATAGTGCCGTTAGCATAGTTACGAGCGCCCTTAGAAACCTGCATGATCACCGGAGACTTCTGCTTAACGGAAGCCTGAACGATTGCCTGCATCTGTTCCATGGTGTTGAAGTTGAAAGCCGGGATAGCATAGCCACCAGCAACAGCCTTCTTGAACATTTCCTTGGTGTTAACCAAGCCGAGTTCCTTGTAAGAAACTGCCATTGTTTTACCTCTTGTTTGTTTATTGGCGACTTGCGCCGCCGGTTTAAGATTACAGGCCGGAATTTAGAAAATTTGAGTCAATTTGGAAACAGTTTCCGGCAAAATATGTGATTTCGACTACTTGGCAGGCTGTTCTGCTGCCGGTGCAGGCTGTTCTGCCGCGGGAACAGACTGTTCTGCTGCCGGTGTGGCCTGTTCTGCCGCCGGTTGTTGGGCCTGCAGAGCCTTGTCCTGGATCACCAGATCCACACGACGGTTCTTCTGGCGACCTTCCTTGGTGGAGTTGTCTGCAATAGGCATGGTCATACCCAGGCCCTTGGCGGTAAGACGGCTTGCGTCGATACCCTGGTCCACCAGGAACTTCATCACGTTGTCGGCACGCTGCTGGGACAACTTCATGTTGTGTTCCTCGGAACCCGTATTGTCGGTGTTACCTTCGATAGAGACGCTGAACTGCTGATAGACAGAGAGGATGCCGGCAACCTTTGCAAGGCTGGTCTTCAGGTCCTGCTTCAGGTCGGCCTTGTTCACGGCGAACAGAATGTCGGACATGGAGAGGATAATGCCACGGGCGTCCTTAGACACCTGAATCATCTTGGACTGAAGCTCGTTCAGCTTGTTCATGGCTTCCTGCTGGCGAGCTTCTGCCTTGGCGCGTTCTTCGGCTAGAGCCTTCTTTTCTGCTTCCAGGGCGGCCTGTTCTTCGGCCAGCTTCTGCTGGAGTTCTGCTTCACGTTCACCAGCAGCCTTTAGTGCTGCTTCCTGGGCGGCTGCTTCGGCCTGGAACTTTTCCTGATTCTTCTGCATTTCTGCCTGGAGGCGGGCTTCCTGATCCTTGGACTGGGACAGTCGAGCCTTTTCTGCTTCCAGATCTGCTGCCAGGCTGGACATCTTGCCGCTACGGGCGCTGGCGATCTGTTCCTGGATGGCTTCGATGGAGCGGTTGGTTGCATTGCGCTTTTCCCAGTTTTCTGCAATCTTGTTGCGGAGAGTCTGGGTTTCTGCCTGAAGCTTAATGATGCTTGCGTACTTCTGGCAGTTGTCTGCCAATGCCGGGATTCGTTCGGAATCTTCGTCGTCGGCCATAACCGTAAGAAGTTCGTTATAGACGCCCTGAGCCTGTGCTAGGGTCAACTTTGCGGAAAGAGCGTTTGCGGGAATGGTGGCTTTGGCTTCGTTCAACGCTGCCAGGCATTCGTCCAGAGGGGCGGCGAAACTCATGGAAGCTGCCAGAAGGCCCAGAGAAATAATCTTCTTGTTCATTACTTTGCCTCCTTCTTGGTTTCCTTGTCCAGAATGCTCTGATAGATGAGCTTTCTTTCTACGTCAGCGCGGAGTTCCTTTTCCACCTTTTCGTTTTCCTTCTTGGCCTGATCGCGTTCTGCGGTTGCCAAGGCAAGGCGGAGTTCGAGATCAGCCTGTTCGGCGAGGGCCTGAGCCTGTTCTTCTTCGCCATCTGCCTGCAGGGCCTTTGCGGAATCCAGTTTGGCGGTTGCATCGGCGGTGACTGCTGCGTCAAGCTTGGCGTCATTTGCCAAAGTCATGGTTGCTTCGGCCTGACCGAGGGAACGGGTGGATGTATTCTTGTTGCCTGCACAGCCGGTAAGGGCCAAGAGTGCAGTCAAAGCAATACTACTAGCGATATACATTGCCTTCATGAGGGTCACTCCTTTACTCAAATTTTCGCACTAAAACTACAAATTTTTGCGTATAAAATATCCTAGCTCACAGAAAACTTTTTTTACTTGATGTAAAAGAATGTTTATGATAGATTTAAAGGAAGGTGTATTGGTCTGGAGTGAATTATGATTGCTAGCTATTCCCGTCTTGTCTCAGGAACAATATTTTCTGTTTTCCTGGCATTTGTCCCTAATGCCATTGCAAAGGTGGATTATCATCTAAATAAGGTGGAGAATCCCTCCGAAGACGAACTGGATGCTTACAAGCGTATTTCTGCCGCTATGGATTCTGCGGTTTTCATCTATAACAAGTATACGCATCTTAGCAAGCATATCGAGGTCCACTACAATACTGGAGTCCAGACTGCCGACGCCAGCTATAATGGAACCATGCGTTTTGGTGCAGGTCGCGCCTATATGAACGTGCGTACTGCCCTTCACGAAATGGGACATACTATGGGTATGGGCACCACCACCGAATACAGAAACATGCTTAAGGATGGCGTTTTCCAAGGGCCCATCGCTCAGGCTAAGGTCAAGGAATTGACCGGGGACCCGACCACCGTTTTAAAGGGTGACTCCCAGCATTTTTGGCCCTTCGGCTTGAACTACGATAGCGAAATGAAGTCAGAGCAGGACCTGATCAACCATGCTCTGATGGTGGAGGCCATGTATCAGGATATCTTCAAGGAAGCATTCTTTATGGAGGCTCGCGTGGAGTATATGGCTGATGGGCGTTGCATGGGCATTACCGAAAGTAACGGCCTGGAAATGATGGACTGTTCCGGCGACCGCACTATCGCCAAAGTCTGGAGCATCGGGGAAAATCCGGTAACCTACAGATTTGAATTCGGTGACAGGGTCATCGATGTTCCTAATGAGTCAACTGCCGCGGGGATTGTTATTGGAACTTATTCCTGGAATGGAGGTGCTCACCAGAGGTACGTTTTTGAAGTAGCTCCCGTAAATACTCCTGATGCCTTCTACCTGCAGAATTTCAAGAGCAAACTTTACTTGCTGCCAGATGGCAAGAATATTGTTCAGGATCAGCGTAGTCGTGATATTCAGTCTGGTGTATGGATTTTGCGTAAACCTTCCGATTATGCGGGGGATACGACCTCTGTCGTTCCTGGTGATACTGTGGTGCCTGTAGATTCCGTTGTTCCGGGCGACACTGTTGGCTCTGATTCCCTGGTGCAGGATTCATCTGCTACGGAAGGACTGAACAAGAGGGCTGTTGTTTACCCCCGTACCCTTATGCTTCCTGCGAGAAAGTTTGATGCCATGGGCCGCTCCGTAAAGTGGGAGCGTAAACAATCTAAGTACATCAAGCTTTTCTAGACGATGTTCGCTATAGCCTACTGTGGCGATGCGGTACGAAGGACTAAATCTCGCTGTCGCCTGTGTTTGGTCCTTTGAATCGGGACGCAGTGTGGTAGAAGAAAGGACTAGACTGCGTGAGTGCGCACATTTGGTCCTTTTTTTTGTCCTTTCATTGATGGAAAATTAGTGCATCGAAGGACTAAATCTCGCTGTCGCCTGTGTTTGGTCCTTTGAATCGGGACGCAGTGTGGTAGAAGAAAGGACTAGACAGCGTGAGTGCGCGCATTTGGTCCTTTTTTTTGTCCATTCGTTGATGAAAAATTAGTGCATCGAAGGACTAAATCTCGCTGTTGCCTGTGTTTGGTCCTTTGAATCGGGACGCAGTGTGGTAGAAGAAAGGACTAGACTGCGTGAGTGCGCACGATTAGTCCTTTGTTTGCGTTTTCGGATAACTAAATAATGTTTGTTCTGGATGGAATAGATGGTGGAAGGGGGAGGTATGCAAAAAAGGACCTTCTTTCGAAGATCCTTTTTAGCGGGATAGACGAGGCTTGAACTCGCAACCTCCGGCGTGACAGGCCGGTGCTCTAACCAAAATTGAGCTACCACCCCAAATCGTTTCCGATTTTTCGGTAGTGGGCGATAACGGATTCGAACCGCTGACATTCTGCTTGTAAGGCAGACGCTCTGAACCAGCTGAGCTAATCGCCCGAAAGGGTTGTTCAGGATTACTGAACTTCGTCCTTATTGTCTTTCTTGCCCTTCCAGAGAATTCCTACAGGAATAATCACCAGGTAGGCGAGGCAGAGAATAAGGGGTGCAACCGTAAGGGAAACCGGATTTTCTGCAGGGCCAGTAGCGAGGCAGAAGAAACCGATAACCAGAAGGACAACGCCAAGAGCAATAAGAAGAAGATTCTTTTTTGTCATGTGTCACCTACCGTTTCACGATTACGAAGCCAAATATACAAAGTTATAGTGTCTTGTCAAGGTGAATTGCTGAAAAAAGTCAAGTTTTTTAATCACAAACCACCCCTAAGAGGGGTGGTTTGATCTACCCCTAGAAGGGGTTATTACTGCCAGCGCCTTAATGACGCTGGCTTTCTCTTCGTTCAAGCCATTGTGGACTGATTACCGGCCACCCTTGAAAGGGTCGGTGTATTCTTTTGTAGCCAGCTTATCTTCTATTTGATCAGCTTTCTCCTGCTCTCGGATATACTTCTGTACGGTCGCAGTGTTTAAACCCACCGTACTCACGTAATACCCCGTAGCCCAGAAGTGTTTATTACCGTACTTGTATTTCAAGTTGGCATGCCGCTCAAAAATCATCATCGCTGATTTACCTTTTAAGTAGCCCATAAAATTCGAGACCGAATATTTGGGAGGTATTGAAAGGAGCAGATGAATGTGGTCGCACATTAGATGCCCTTCAATTATGGTCACACCTTTCCATTTGCACAAATCTTTTATAATTTGGCGGATATCAGCCCGCAATTCGTAAAAGATAACTTTGCGACGGTACTTGGGAGTAAATACGATATGGTATTTGCACACATACTTTGTGTGCGCTAGACTTTCTGCCATTTTGGAATGTCTCCATTTTGATAGTGTTGGCTTGAACAACTAAACATTACCAATTTGGGGACATTCCTTTTTCAAAATTCGGAATTGCTTAAGCTTTAATCCACCCGCATAGCGGGCGGTTTTTACATCCGCCACGTTCGTGGCGGATAATCCCTAAAGGACTAACAAAAAAGCACGGCTTTCTAGCCGTGCTTTGTGATTTCCTATAGAGCCTCTATTGATGACAATGTCTTACTTCTGTCCGGGATACTTTACTCGGGTGTGATAAGTTCCGTCCAGACTGTTCAGGAAAGCCTTTTCCAACTTGGATAGATCCTTGATGGAAAGATTACTTTCGTTGAACTGGCCTTCCATGTAGCGACCTTCAATGGTCTTATGGATCATGGCTCCCAGCGCTTCCGGGGTAGTGTCTGTCATGGATCGGCTCGTTGCTTCAATAATGTCCGCCAGCATAAGAATTGCGGTTTCCTTGCTTTGGGGCTTGGGACCCTTGTAGCTGAAGTCTTCAATTTTAACTTCGATTCCCTTTTCCTTTGCGTTTTCCAGAGCCTTATGGTAGAAGAACTGGATGACAGAGGATCCATGGTGTTCCTGGATACCTGCTGTAATGAGTTCTGGAAGCTTGTAGTCGTTCTTTGCCATTGTCACGCCCTGTTCTACATGGGATACAATCAACTTGACGGACTGCAGGGGATCCAGATTGTTATGGGGGTTGATGCCTTGCTTCTGGTTTTCTGTGAAATATTCCGGGCGCATGGTTTTACCGATGTCATGGTAGAGTGCCATTACGCGAACCAGTAGGGAGTTGGCACCAATGCTGTCGGCGACCTTTTCTGCCAGGTTGGAAACCTGAATGCTGTGATGGAATGTGCCAGGAGCCATTTCGGAAATGCGCTTCAGTGCAGGACGGTTGAAGTCGGACATTTCCATAAGGGTGAGGACTGTGGTGATGCCGAAGATTTTTTCCATCAAGTGGATGAGGGCTACTGATGCAAGGGCGGTACAGATCATTACGTTTGCCGCGCCGATGATCAAATTGTGATAGAAAATGTCGAAGGAAAGACGGTTTCGGAGCAACAGCATGAGGGCAACTACCGCAGCCATGGTAATGATACCGGTGAGAATCCCCCACAGGAACTGAACTCGGTAACGCATTCTTGCGAGAGGATAGGTGGTGGCAAACATCACTGCAAATGCACAAATGCCTGCTGCCATGTCATATCCGTTAAGGATTCCAAAAATCAGGGAGGAGAATGTGGTGAATGCAAGGCCGATACGTCGGTCGTAAAGTACCGTCGCGATTACAGGGGCCAGTGCAAAAGGATAAAGCCACATGATGTCGAAGTTTTCGGATAGGAACGGAATTTCAACTTCCAGCTTGGCAATATTTCCGGAAAGGTGATGTACCAGCCAGAAAACAATCAGCTGCATGAGGGTGAGGACCATAAGGCTCCACAGCTGACGAGGATTCTTGAACATGCCGCGGGACGGTGTAAATATGAAGAACACCATAAAGAAGGAGATAATCACCACGAAAATAAGGGCGTTACCGTAAATGGCGGTAAAGGTCCTGGAATTTTCTTCACGCTGCTGTGCAATCTGGAGTGCTTCAATCTTTTCAAGAATGTCCTTGGTGACGGGAGCGCCTTGAGCCACAATTTCCATACCGCGGGGAATCATGCCCTTGTTGAGGGTCACCTTGCTGCGGGCTTCCTCGCGGCTGGCCTGAGTTTCCTTTTCCAGGTAGAAGACGTTGGGCTGGACGAACAGGAACAGGGTTTCGTAGAAGGCGGAAAGCAGTCCTTGATCTGTGGGGAAACTGTTCTGGAGCTGGGCGAAAGCTTCGTCAATGCGGCGCTGCACCGGCTGCACGTTGGCGACTTCAACAGTCACGTTCTCATTATCTTTCAGGAGTGTGATGTTGGGACGTGTATAGATGATGTGCTTGATATTCTGGGGCAGATTGTAGTTGCCGATGAAAAGCTGGAGGGCCGTTTCCGTGGGGGCGATGACCGTGTTGGAAATGCCTTTCTGCAACATTTGGTTAAATACGGAAAGCAGTGAATCGCGAGCCTTGGAATTCTGACTCAAGGGCTTAATGGCTGTTGTAGAAATGCGTTGCTTTAAGCTTTCGTAATAACGGCCAGCCTGGGTCACCTTTGTCTGGATGGTGGAGTCGGAACCCTCGACGTTGCTGGCCTGATTGATTTGGTGCTGAAGGTTTCCATACTGGGCGACTTTCTGCAGGAAGTTCTTCAGTTCGTCGTACTGGCGCTTGGATTCGTCGGAGTTGTATTCGAAGATGGCGTTGACCTTTTCGGCCGCACGATTGCGTTCCGCTTCGATTTCCTGGGCGGACTTGGGAACTTCAAAGTTGAAGGGCGCGATGATGGTTCGAGGACTTGCCTGACCCAAGTGAGGACGCTCCGCCTGGAGGGCGATGTTCTTGTCCGGAAACAGGAAAATGGCGGCGATGGCAATCAGCGCCCAACCAATGAGGAGGTGGATTTTCATCTGTTTCTTTCTCATTTTATAACTCTCTACTTGTCTTTTTGCTCGTAGGCCATCAGGATGTCCTTTACCAGGTGGTGGCGGAGAACGTCTGTGGCGGTGAAGTTAATCTGTGCAATGCCAGGGATTCCTTGAAGAATGTCCATGGCGTGGACAAAGCCGGACCTTTGCCCCTTGCCCAGGTCTACCTGGGTTGCGTCGCCGGTGATGATAGCCTTACTATAAGGACCGAGACGGGTGAGGAACATCTTCATCTGTTCGGGAGTGGTGTTCTGGGCTTCGTCCAGAATGATGAACGCGCGTTTCAGGGTGCGGCCACGCATATAGGCGAGGGGGGCCACTTCAATGGCTCCGGCTTCTTCGTAACGGCGGAGTTTTTCTGCCGGCAGGAGTTCGGACAGGCTATCCTGAATGGGGCGGAGATAGGGGGCAATCTTTTCCTTTAGGTCGCCGGGCAGGTAACCTAGGGATTCGCCAGCTTCTACAGCGGGACGTACCAGGCAGATCCGTTCTGCCTCGTGGCGTTCCAGGCTTGCGACTGCCAGGGTGACTGCCAGGAACGTCTTGCCTGTTCCTGCTGGCCCTTTGGCGAAAATCACGTCGTTCTTTTCCACTGCCTTGACCAGCTCTGCCTGTGCTGGAGTCTTTGCGAAAACGGAAACCCCAAGACGATTCCTGAAAATAGGGGTGGAAGGGATTTCTTCGCCTTGGACTTCCCCTGTCAGTTCCAGAGGTTCCAGAAGGCGCTCCACTTTCCTTGCGGTAATAGGTCTGCCGTTACGGGCGGCGATTTTTAGCTGGTCCAGTATGGCGAAGACTCCGGAAATGTTTCCATTTTCACCTGCCACGATGGTCAGACCAGGAAGTCGAGTTTGTATCTCAACGGAAAAACGGCTCTCCAGTAATCGGAAAACCGTTTCATTCTCGCCTGAAATAGTACGTTTCAGGTCGTCTGAAATTGAATAGCGCTGTACTTCGCTCATCAAATTATTCTGCGTCTTCTGCAGTAGACATGCCAAGCTTGTTCTTGGCGTCGAAGATTTCCTTACGGAGCTTGTGGTTATCTTCGTTGATAGCGGTAGCTTCCTGTTCAGTCTTCTTCAGCTTATTTTCGTCGATGACTTCCTTGGGAGGTTCCTTCTTCTTCTTGGCGGAAGACTTTGCACCACCTTCAGAGGATTCAGCAGCTACATCATCATCATATTCGTCGTCAGAACCGCCGTTAGAACCAGCGCAAGCAGTAAACATAGCAACGGTCATAGTTGCAACGATCAATTTCCAATTTTTAAAAAGAGACATTTATTCAGGCTCCATTCTAGTCTGTGATGGCTAAAATATATATAACTAAATCTTGAATAAATGTAAAATTCATAAAAAAATAGGGCTTTTAGGCCTAAAATTTGAACATTTGCCTTAAGATTGCCTAATTTTTGTGGTGCAAGAGGTGTAATTATGTCCGTTTCTCCCTATTCCCAAGTATTTCTTTCTTCCGACAACTACAATTCCAGGAAACTTTATAAGAAACGCAGGCAACAGATGATGAAGGAACTGGATTCCTTCTGTGTTTTTGCTGGAATGCCTATGGACCCGGGTGGGGAAGAGGCGTTTTCCCAGACTTTTACCCGTTTTATGCAGGAACCTGCCTTTCTGTACCTGACAGGCATTAACCAGGCTGGGTGCTATCTGCTTTTGGATCCTAGAAATGGGGATGAAATCCTGTTTGTGCCCCATAAGGATCCATTCAAGGAATTCTGGAATGGAAAGCGCCTGGGATATCTGGAAGATGACGATGAAGTTGCCAGGATTACGGGAATTGACGATGTGCGTCCTGTAGACGAACTTTTCGATACGATCATCGAAAGGGCCAGGAAGAAACCATCCTGCGGCCATGCCTATGCCTATTATTTCGAAAAATTTCCTGGGGACCATAATGATATGTTCCGTAAGGAGATGCTGAAGGCTTTGAAGGGCACTGGTGTTAAATTGAAAAGTGCTGCTCCCATTCATTGGAGGTTGCGCCTTCCGTTGGAAAAGGAACGTGTTCTGGATGCGAGAAAGGCCCAGGATGCTACGGATTTGGCCTTCAGGGAAGTTTTGGGTAAACTATCTACGCTGAAAAATGAACGTGAACTGGGACTTCTGCTGGATTATGAAATGCAGCGCCGTAGTGATGGTGACCTTGCGTTCCCCACAATCGTTGCTGGGGGTGAAAATGCCTGCTGTCTTCACTATGTGAAGAAGGATGAGCCTCTGGAAAAGGGGGAACTGGTGCTTCTTGACTTTGGGACCCGTATTGGCTCTCTTCATAGTGATATTTCCCGCACCGTTCCTGTGAATGGGAAGTTCAATCCTCTCCAGAAAATGTTGTACGAAATCGTTCTTGACGCCCAGACGGAATACCAGAAGTTTGTCCGTCCTGGAGTGTCCCTAAAGGAAATCGGCATGGTTCCCTGGGATTTTATAATGGACGCCTTGGAAGATCGTCTTGTAAAGGGAGCCAAGGGTAAGTACAAGCTGCTCTATGATAAGCGCCCCCATGGTGTAAGTCACTTTATCGGGGAGCAGATTCATGAAGGAAGTCCTGAATCTAGATCACTGGACGTGGTTCTTGAACCGGGAATGCTGATTTCTTGCGAACCAGGTCTTTATGGCGAATTTTCAGCAACCATTGGCGGGAAAAAGTACGTGGAGAAGATTGGAATCCGCATTGAAGATGATCTTCTTCTTACAAAAAATGGTTTTGAAAATATTTCGGCCAATATTCCTAAATCCGTGAAGGATTTGGAACGTCTAATACAATGATTATTTCTTTAAAAAGTTAAATTTTTGAAGAATTCAAGTTTTTACGAGGTAACTCATGTGGAAAGTTAGGGGCGCTGCTCGCTACTTTTTGTCCATCCTGGCCACTACCTTTGTACAGATGGCTGTGTTTATTTATGCCCAGAAGATTCTTTCCGGCTCCTTTGCTGATGCAACTAGCGGTCAGACCTGGCAAAATTTCATGCTGCAGATTTTCTTCATCGCGCCTTATGTGGTGATGGTCTTTTTTGCGGGCTTTTTCACCAATAAGTTTTCCAAGAATAAGGTACTTGCCTGGTCCTCTTTGCTGATGACTGCATTCATTATTGCCCAGTCTGTGTTGGTCACATGTGGTTGCCCTCGAGTGGCATTCTGGCTTTCCATCGGCTTGAGTTGCGGCTTTGCCATTCATAGTGCAGCCAAGTACGGAATCCTTAAGGAAATGTTCGGTGTCCGTAATCTGAGTTATGCCAACGCTTTTCTCCAGATTTTCAGCCTGATTGGCTTGATTTGTGCTTCCTGGTTTGTAATTGTGGGTGTGAACCTGATTGATGTTTCCCAGCTTAAGAATTACGAAGCGGTTCATCGCCTTACTTCTCATTCTGTTGTCATTCCTTGGATTGTGACTGGTATTAGCGTTCTTGGCACCATTGCAAGTTTCTTGGTTCCCAAGGTCAAGTATGAAAATAAGAACGTCAATCTATCCAAGGTGAAGAAACATCTGAGTCTTGGTTGGCGCGTTCCTACTCTCCGAGCATCCATTATCGCCCTTTCCATGTTCTGGGCCCTGGCCCAGGTGTTCGTGCTGATGTTCCAGGATGTATCTGGATCTCATACGATCAACATGATTAGCACTTCCATGCCCTTTGCTGTGGCAGGCCTAATGGTGGGTGCTATTTTTGCTGCATCTCGCTCTAAGGACTTTATTGAAACGGGCTTTATTCCCATGGGCATGATTGGCGTATCCCTGTGCATGTTCTTTGTCCCGTTCCTCATAAATCCCTTGGCCTTGATTGTGCTTTATTCCTTGACTGGATTCTTTGGCGGTATATTCCTGGTGCCGGTAAATGCCCTGCTCCAGTATAACACCCGTCCTAATAATTCCGGCTCCGTTCTTGCCTTTGCGAACTTGATCCAGGCTGTTGTCCTGATCGTATTCCTGTTCTTGTTCTCCTTTATGGTGCATTACACGGATATTCGTCCTCAGCGCTATTTCCTTGGAATCGCCATTATTTCTGCGGTCGTGTTCTTCTGGACCATTTCCAACCTGCCTCAGGCTCTGCTTCGTTCCATGCTGAAGCTTGTGTTCAACCGCTATCGTATTCGCGTTCATGGGGTGCAGAACATTCCTAACGAAGGACCGGTGCTTTTAGTTGGTAACCATCATAGCTTCATTGACTGGGCCATGATTCAGATGGCTTCTCCTCGCGCCCTTTGCATTGCTAGCAATAAAGACCATTTTGAACGTTGGTATCTGCGTGCAATCCTAAAGCGTCTGGGGATGATCCGTATTGACAATCGTCATCCGGCTGTCGCCATGGAAAAAATCCATGAGGCGCTCCTTGCCGGGAACGCCGTGGTGATTTTTCCTACGGGTGAAGTGTCCAAGTCCCCTCATGTGGAACCGTTCAACATTGACTATTCCAAGGCTGTTGAAGGAACCGATGCCTCCATTATTCCCTTCTACATTCAGGGCCTTTGGGGAACGAACTTCAGCTACAGCGGCTCCGATATGTTTGGCGCCTCTTCTGACCGTGCCGTGACGGTTGCCTTTGGCGAACCTATTCCCGCAACCACACCTCCTAACGAGGTTCGCGCCATTGTCCGTAAGGTTTCTATCGATGCCTGGAAGTATGCCGTGGACTTTACCCGCCCCATTGCGGAATCCTGGATCCGTACCTGCAAGAGGTACGTGAAGAATGGTCCTGCGATTTACAGTCCCGATGGTGGACATTTGTCTGGCTACAAGCTGATGGGTGCCGTTATGGCCTTCAGATGCCTTTTGAAGAAGAAGCTGGGCAAGAAGGAACAGAATGTTGGCATTATGCTTCCGCCGAGCCCTGCAGGTGTGATTGTGAACCTGGCTCTCTGGGTCATGGGCAAGACGAATGTGAACTTGAACTATACCTCCTCTGTGGATAACGTAAAGTTCTGCTGCGAGAGGGCTGATGTAAAGACGATAATTACAAGCCGTCAGTTTGTGGAAAAGCTGAAAGGTCGCGGTAACGATTTTTCTCAGGTGGCAAGCGACAAGGTACGTTTGTTCTATGCGGAAGACCTCATGAAGGAAATTCCCAAGGCAAAGATCGCTTTCTTCCTGGTCCTTTGCGTAATGATGCCGTCCTGGGTGATTCGTATGGTGTTCTGCAAGCGAACCTCTATGGATGACAATGGTGTGATCGTGTTCAGTTCCGGTTCCGAAGGTACGCCTAAGGGGGTTGAACTGACTCAGCGCAACCTGATGGGTAACATCCAGCAGCTGGCTTGTATCTTGAATGTGAGCCGTGGCGATGTGATGCTTTCTGAACTTCCGTTGTTCCATAGCTTTGGCTTGACGGTGACGACCTTGCTGAACCTTACGGAAGGTTGTCCCATTGTGGCTGTTGCTGACCCGACGGACGTGAAGACCATGGCCCGCGTCTGCTGCGAATTCCATGTGACATTGATGGTTGCTACCCCCACATTCCTGCGCGCCTTTACGGTTAGCCGTTATGTGCATCCCCTGGTGTTTAAATCCGTGCGCCTGATTATCGCCGGCGCAGAAGCCATGCGTCCGGAATTGTCTACCGCATTCCGCTTGAAGTTCGGTATTGAAGTTCTTGAAGGTTATGGCTGTACCGAAACTGCTCCGGTGGCTTCTACCAATACGGAAAACACCTTGATGAATGACTATACCACTCTGCAGGTCAATAACAAACCGGGCACTGTGGGTCCTGCGCTTCCGGGTACCCAGTTCCTCATTGTGGATCCGGATACTAACGAACCGTTGCCCACGGGTGAAGCTGGTATGATTCTCATTGGTGGCTGCCAGGTAATGAAGGGCTACCTGAAGGATCCGGATCGAACCAACAGCGTGATTGTCATGAAGGATGGCATCCGTTATTATCGTACGGGTGACAAGGGGTATCTGGACCAGGATGGATTCCTTACTATCGTGGACCGCTATAGCCGCTTTGCAAAGTTGGGCGGTGAAATGGTTAGCCTGGGTGCTGTAGAAAAGAAAATTCAGGATACCAAGGTCCTCGAGGGCCTAGACTATCTCGTTACTACAGTTCCTGATGCGGCGAAGGGCGAAAAGATTGTCCTTCTGTATCAGGGTGAAATGGAATCTAAACAGCTCCTTTCTGAACTTCGTGCAAACGATTTCCCGCCTATTATGCTTCCGTCTGCAGCGTTCCCGGTGGAAAAGGTTCCTAAGCTGGGTACAGGAAAGGCAGACTTTACCGCCGCCAAGAAATTGGCTCGAGAATTGATGGGGATTAAGTAGTGAAAGGTTTATCGCCCATAAGAACAGCTCGTGTAATTGCCGGTGCATTCGCCATTTCCGGTGGAATTCTGCTGACCGTATGTCTGTTGCTCCAGAAGTTGCTGGACTTTTTGCCCATGGCTCAAGGGATGGTTCATGATGGCCTGGCCTTGTATAACAGTTTCTCTGGCCGCCTTGCAGTGTCAAACATTGCCGGCCATAAGGAACTGCTGGACCAGCTGAACAACATGAAGCAATTGCTGCCTTCCGATGCTTTGGTGGGAACCGTCAACTTGGTTCTTGTCGTCCTGATGGTGGTGGCGGCAATTATTCTCGTTGTCGCCTTGGTGGGCTTGATTCGCCCCTCCCTGATGATTTCGGTGATGCTGAAGTTGAAACTTCTTTCTGTGATGGATGAGAACGGCAAGGAAGAAGTGGATAACGGCATTGCCG
Organism: Fibrobacter sp. UWR4; assembly: GCF_003149045.1. Taxonomy (NCBI): domain Bacteria; kingdom Pseudomonadati; phylum Fibrobacterota; class Fibrobacteria; order Fibrobacterales; family Fibrobacteraceae; genus Fibrobacter; species Fibrobacter sp. UWR4. The sequence goes on from NZ_QGDU01000021.1 coordinate 43,339, forward strand.
TCATGATGGAAAAGCTTGGAAATGTACGGCTGAAGACTTTGGCAATTCCTGCGGCAATTGTGGCAGGAATCGTCGCGGTTGGCTTTGGCATCTATGGTATATCCAGACTATGTGAGAAACCTGCCGAAGAACTGGTCCTTGACCTGGAGCAGAAAGCTACGGAATATGTGACCACCCAGAAGGCTTTCTTTGGAAAGAACAAGAGGGTTGGCTATGCCAAGGATTTGGAAATCCCTGAAGTTGTGGAAACCGATGTTTTTGAATACAACATAATGGGAAATAAGTTTGTCGCAACGAACCGTATTGATCTGAATGGTTGTACCAAGGGGAATACCTGGACCATATCCTCTTATGCTGACGGGGTGTTCTCCAAGGAACTGAAATTCTCCAGAAAGCCTCCCCAGGATTCCAGTTGCATCAAGCTGCTGCCGGACTTTAAGAACGTAGGTCGCAGGAAGCGTTGACGGCAAGGAAATCTTTTCTATATTTGCTCCCGCTTACGATATAGACAGACATCTATAAAGTAGTTGTTGCCTGGATAGTTCAGTTGGATAGAACGGGTCCCTCCTAAGGATCAGACTCGCGTTCGAATCGCGATCCGGGTATTTTAAAGCTCGCTTAGTGCGGGCTTTTTTTTTGACTGGAATTTCTTGCTTGCGGATTTATTACTACTTTGTGGATGTGAATAAGAAATACGTCGCCTTTATTGTTTTTTTCTCTGTGCTTCTGCTGTTGCCGTTTATGGTACAGACCGTGGCTGACTTGCGTGGGGAAAAACGTTTTGTTTCCTTCGATATTTTCAAGGATGCGGTCTACACGCCCTTTAAGCGTGAGTCGTCCCTGAATGAGGGGGCGGCTAAGCTTGATGAGGCTTGGCGTAATGCTCGTGAAGCGATTGCCGGCGGAAAGGATGCTGCTGAGGCTTTGGAACCTGTTGTTTCTGCATTGTCTGACCTGGAAGCTGTCGCCTTGACGGTGAATGGTTATGCTCAGCTGGACTCCGCTGAAGCGGACTACAAGTTACTGAAAAAGGCGGATACCTTACTAGCCTCCTTGGAAGATGAACCAGAAAGCTTCCCTCAGGTGGATAGCTGCCTAAAGTCTGTGATTGGCAACTTTAGTGAATATTCCCTGAGTCGAGCATTCCATGGTATTAAGCATTATGGCGTCTGGCAGGGAAGCTATTTGCGTGCATTTGAAAAGAAAGTGGAAGATGAAAACGCCTTGGTCCTGGCCTTGCGCCCCAAGTATCAACTGGCGGTGTGGAATCTTTTTAGTGATCCTGGAGAAAAGGTTGTCCTGGGACATACGAATCGGGATGATGACCGCTGGCTTTTCTATAGACAGGATGTTGAATTTCTGGTACAGCCGTCCCCCTTCGATGTTCGAGCCGCCAAGCTCGACAATCCGGTGGTTGCCATTACCAAGTTCCGCGACCAGCTGAAGGCCAAGGGCGTGGAACTGCTGGTGGTTGTGGTGCCGGGCAAGCCCTCCATCTATCCGGAACGTCTTACGGGAAATGACGGGATCCATCCGGTGATGGCAGGCGGTGATTATCGCGGTCACGGCAAGATGATTCTGGATACGCTCTCTTCCCTCGGATTTAATACCGTAGACCTTTACACCCCGCTGTGGAAAGCCAAGTCTGACGATAGCAAGCTGGGTGCGCTCTACCTGAATGATGATACCCACTGGACGCCTCGTGGCGCAGAACTTGCTGCTCAGGTCATCTCCGAAAAAGTCAAGCAGATGGGGGAGGCTGGCCTGGATCTTGGCGCCGCCAATATGGATTACGTTACCGCAGATAGCCTGGCGGACCGTATGGGTGATATCGGGGAAATGAGTGGCTTGAACAAGCATGATGTTTTCAAGATCCAGCAGGTGACTGGTCTTGTAGTTTCACAGCAGACTGTTACGGAACGAACAATCCCGCGTCAGGAATCTGTCGTCACGGATCCTGCTACGGTTGCAACTGCAGATTCCTCCGCTCAGGTTGCTGCTGACTCCGTGGTGTACGACACCTCTAGCGTACCTTTTAAGGATGATTTCCGCAAGTCCAGGATTTTGATCCTCGGGGATAGCTTCAGCCGAATTTACCAGACGGACGCTCCGGTGAACGCTGGCTGGATTGCCCATTTTGCAAAGAACATGAGTCGTCCTGTGGCAAGTATTGTGAGCGATGGCGGGGCAAGTACCTTGGTCCGCGAAAAGCTGGCTCGTAAGGCTGGTGTACTTAAGGGCAAGAAACTCCTTATCTGGGAATTTGTGGAACGTGACCTGCGCTTCGGTGCCGAAGGCTGGAAGGACGTTAATTTTTAAGAGGTTTGTATGGCAAGACATGGTACTCCCACTCCGGGACAGGCAATTTTGGAAGGTATTGAGTGGCTCAAGATGGACAAGGCTGAATTTGGCCGCCGTCTTGGAGTGACTCCCGAAGTTCTGGAAGGCCTTATTGCTGGCACCCAGACCATTACTACCGAAATTGCTGCTGCTCTGGAATCCGTGACTGGAAGTCCTGCAGCGTATTGGAAAATGTTGGAACGCAAATCCCGTCGCGCCTCTGCTGAAGCACAACCCTCTGAAAACGTTTAGAAGATTGCTATGAATATTATTGAAGCCGTTTCCTACATGTGTGACCTGGCCAAGGGCCAGGCTGAACAGTTTGACGTAATCGCAAGCACCTCTCATTCCGAAGGCTTGTCCGTTTTTCAGGGCAAGGTCCAGAATACTGAAATTTCTGATTCCGTTGGCCTGGGTGTCCGTGTGATTAAGGATGGCCATCCGGGTTACGCCCATACGGAACGTCTGACCAAGGATGCAATCGCCCAGACCTTGAAGGATGCCCTCTGCCATACTCAGTGGACAGAAGCAATTGATATTCAGTTGCCCTCTGCAGTGGATATCCCGGAAACTTACCCCAACTACAATCCGGCATTGGAATCCTTGAATCTGCAGCAGATGAAAGATTTCTGTATTGAACTGGAAAAGCAGACTTTTGCAAAATCCAAGGAAATCGAAAACATTCCTTATCTGGGCGCAGACATGAATACCGCATCTTCAGTCATTGCGAACAACACTGGCCTCATGTACAAAGGTAAGTCCAACTATGCCGCAGTAGGCGCTGGCGCTGTTGCGTCTCGTGATGGCGTCAAGAAGCTGGGCAATTACGTGAAGTCCGGTCGTGACTGGAATGAATTTTCCCTGGATGAAGTTGCGTCCAAGGCTGCAGAATATGCAACGGAACTGTTTGGCGCCAAGAAGATTGAAGGCGGCAAGATTCCGGTGGTGTTCTCCGAACGAATTTCCGCACGCATTCTTGGGATGTATACATCACCCTTCATTGCGGAAGCCATGCAGAAGGGGCAGTCACGCCTGGCTGGTAAGGAAGGCGAAAAGATTGCAGGCGAAAAGTTCTCCATCATTAATGATCCTATGGGGGACATGTTTGTCCATAAGATTCGTTTTGACTCCGAAGGCTGTGTTGCCAAACGTGTGGAAGTGGTAAAGGATGGTGTGTTCACTAGCGCGCTGTACAATCTGGAAACCGCAGCGAAGGCTGGCTGTGAAACTACTGGTAACGGCTCCCGTGATTTCGGTAGCAAGATGGGTACCTGCTTTAACAACTTGCTGGTTCCGCCGGGAACGATGACTACCGCAGAACTTCTGAAGCTGTTCCCCAAGTGCCTGCTGGTGGTTCGCCTGGAAGGTGGTTCTGGTTGTAATTCCATTAGTGGCGAACTCTCTATGGGCGCTCATGGTTTCTGGTGCGAAAATGGCGTTATCCAGCATCCGGTGGATGGCGTTACCTTGAGTGGAAATATCTTTGACATCTTCCAGAATATAGTGGAAGTGGGGAACGAATACAAGGACAAGTTCAGCAGTTACCAGGTACCCGCTCTCGCAATAAGTGAACTGAGTGTAAGCGTTTAATCGCGCCAATTTGACGTTTACTTCGTTGATTTAGGACTATTTCCGTTTTTTTCGGGAAATAGTCCTTTCTTTTTTTGCTTGCCTGGAGACAGGGAAGGACTAATTTGCGCGATTTTTTCTTTTAGTCCTTTGCGCAGTCGAACGACGAAGGACTAAATCGCTTGAAATGTTCTTTTAGTCCTTGTGGCCTCATGAAACAAAGGACTAAATCCTTCAAATTCTGCTCTTAGTCCTTCGCCCCTGAAAAAAAGAAGGACTAACTTGCTCTAAACGGCTTGTTAGTCCTTCTTTTTCAAAAACTGTAGCGAAAATGCTATTTCCCGGGCGTTGTATCTACGTTCCTGCGCTTCTTTCCGCGGTAGATTAGCACAATCATCCAGATGATGCCGGCGAGGATCATCAAGCTGCAGAGGGTCTGGCCGCGGCTCATGCCGAACAGATCGTTACGTCCCAGGTGTGCGTCAGATTTGCGGAAGAATTCAATAAAGAAACGGAAAAGACCATACCCCATCAGGTAGAGGCAGGGCATCTTGTCCTTCAGGAATTGAACCTTACGTAGGTTGTATAAAATCACGAACAGGACAATTCCTTCGAATGTCATTTCGTAAAGCTGGCTGGGATGGTGGAGAATCGGATTTTCAACAAAACTGTCGTGAGCCATGGGGAACCACATGCCGATAGGACTGGTGGTCACTTCGCCATAAAGTTCACCATTGATAAAGTTGCCGAATCGTCCCCAGGTGTAGGCGAGGGGTGCTACCATGAATGCGACATTCAGACCTTTCCATACGTCCATCTTGTTTCGCTTGAGACCGATGAATGTAAAGATGATTCCAAGAATGAGACCGCCATGGTAACTCATGCCGGCAATACCTGTAAAGTGGAAACCTAGGGCGTCGTGACTTACAGGAAGAATAATCTCGGAAGGATTTGCCAGGTAGTAGCCCGGCTTGTAGAAGAATACGTAACCAAGGCGAGCGCCGATGATGATACCTGCAATAATCCAGGTGAAGAGGCTGTCGATCTGGTCCTTGGTGAAGCCGATCTTTTCCTTCTTGTTCACGTAAGTATATGCTGCGTATGCGGTGGCAAAGGCAAAAATGTACATGACGCCATACCACTTTACTTCAAAGCTACCTAAGGCAAAGGCGGTGCCATCCATGTATGTGGGAATCAAGTTCCACCAGGATAAATCCATGTTCTACTCCTATAGTCCTTCTAAATTACTTTTTTTCGTTGCCCCAGAGAGCCTGGTGTGCCCAGTAGTTGATGACCATTGCGGATACCTGGGTTGTGGGCTGGGGGCGGATGCCCTGAGGGTCGTAAACCTGCATGACCACCAGGATGATTGCCTTGTTAGGGTCATCCTTGGATTGTGCGAATCCCATGAACCAGTCGTATCTTCCGTAAGGATCCTTGCCGTCCAGGGAACCGGTCTTACCGCCGATGTTCAGGGCGTTGTAATTCTTGCGGGCCATGTGTCTTGTGGAAATGTTCTTGCGGGCGGTTCCGTGGGTGACGGAACGGATCATGGCCTGACGAAGTCCGTAGTAGGTGTTTTCGCTAAACTTGCCAACGTCCAGTGCCAGACGGCTCTTGGGGGCGAAACCATCCAGGTTTGTGGCCCAGGGAATTTCCAGAGGCTTTTTCATGAGGATGGCGCGGACCTGTGCTGCTGCCTGCAGGGGAGACAAGGTGGTGGCGTCCGTAAAGCCGCATGCCACTTCCGCAAGGCCATAGCCCGTATCAGGCGGAGCGTAGTTAGACCTGTTGGGCAGACTTCCCGGGAAGTTCATGTTGTAGCCCAAGTTCTTTGCTGCTGCCTTCAGTCGGCTAGCCCCTATATTCAGGCCGATAATGCCCAGGGGCGGGTTGTAGGAGTGGGCGTAGGCATCCTGCATTTCTGCGGTGGGACCCTTGTAGTTTTCGGGAACGCGAAGCTGGTTCTTGTACAGGTGATGTGCTCGACCTATTAGCGGGATGGGAGTATTCAGCGAGTAACGGTTGCTTTCCATGGCCGCTGCGATGGTCACAGTCTTTGCCAGGGAGGCGGCAGGGAAGGTGTTACGGATCAGATAGTCCGGTTTGCTCTGGACGACTCCGTCCTTCTGTTCACCCCAGGCGATGATTTCGTTGCTCTTGGCGTCCACAACCAGAACCATGGCGTGCTGGGGCTTAAAAGACCTGAGCATATTGTCGATTTTTTCTGCCAGGAATGGGTTCTTCTGATTTTTAATATGCGTATAGTCGATAACCTCTTGTTTTTGAGGTTCCGTATTGGAGGACGCGGTTTCTGCAGGTCTCTCGGCGGCAGTGGGCGTGGGGTTGTCCTGATCGATGGCGGATTCCTCGGCCGCGGTTACGGGAGTGGCGGAAGTGTCTTCCTGCTCTTCCATGGCCATGGCGGTCATCTGTTCTGTGGTGGGTTCCTCTGCTACGTTGGGATTTTTACCGTTGGAAGATAGGCATGAGCCGATTCCTGTGCAAAGAAGGACGAAAACAAAAATGGCTAAAGCGCGGTTACGCATGCGGGCCGCATGGGAAATCTGCTTTTTGGGTTCGATATAGGGCTTGAGGGACATTTAAATACGTTCTTTGAAGATTGTCTTGCGGTAGTATTCCAGTTCTGCAATGCTTTCGCGGATATCATCCAGTGCCTGGTGGCGTTCCATTTTCTGGAATTCGGGCAGGTTCGGATACCAGCGGAAAGTCAGTTCCTTGATGGAGCTTACGTCGATATTTCGATAGTTCAGCCATTCGGAAAGTTTGGGCATGTACTTATAGATAAAGCGTCTGTCCTGGGTAATGGAGTTCCCGCAAAGCAGGTTGCCGCCTTTTTCTGTGTAAGGCTTGATCAGGTCCAGAACCATCTTCTCGCAGTCAGCGACGGTCAGTTTCGACTTGCGGCAGCGATCCACCAGACCACTTTGGGTGTGATGTCGCTTGTTCCAGTCGTCCATGCCTTCAAAAACATTTTCGGGCTGATGTACGGCAAGAACCGGTCCCTCGGTAATCACCTTGAGATTTGGGTCGGTCACGATGGTGGCCACTTCAAGGATTACATCCTTGTCGGGGTTGAGACCTGACATTTCAAGGTCTATCCAGACGAGATTGGGGGAACTTTTCCATCTTACCATAGTGCGGCAAATTTAGCTTTTTTGATGAAAAAGACTGATTTCCCATGCCGTTCGTCAGCCTTTTTAGCCCTTTTATCAAAAACTTACATTTTGTATACATTAAAACACTTTAATGTAAGTTCTTTGTTTGCTATATTTGGCGCAGCTAAAACAAACTAATAATCTCAACATTTGGGTTAAGAAATTATGGAAGAAGTTGTAATCACTGGTATGGGCTGCGTTTCTGCCCTTGGCAACACTCCCGACCTTCTCTGGGACAACCTCCTGGCTGGTAAGTCCGGTATCACTCCGATTACTCGCTTTGATGTTACCAATTTCACCACCAAGTTCTCTGCCAGCGTCAACGAATTCGTTGCAGACGAATACTTCTCTGCTCGCGACCAGTCTCGCTATTCTCGCAGCATCCAGTATGCCGTTTATTCCGCATACAAGGCTCTTGCTAATGCTGGTGTTGACCCTGCTGCTGAAGATCCGAGCCGCGCCGGTGTGATTATCGGTTCCGGTATCGGTGGCATGAAAATCTATACCGACACTTGCGTTGCCTATGCAACTCGCGGTCCTAGCCGTGTGTCTCCGTTCTTCATCCCTATGGCAATTACTAATATGCCTGCTGGTGAAGTTTCCAACCGTATCGGCTGGATGGGCCCCTGCTTCGCAGTGACCTCCGCTTGCGCTACTTCCAACCACGCCATTGCCGCTGCATACGACGCCATTCGTCTTGGCCGTGCAGATATCATGCTGGCCGGTGGTGCTGACGAAACCGTTAACGAAGTTGCTGTTGCTGGTTTCTGCTCCATGAAGGCTCTTTCCAAGCGTAATGACGACCCGACCACCGCTTCCCGCCCCTTCGATGTTGATCGTGACGGTTTCGTGATTGGTGAAGGTGCCGGTGTTCTCGTTCTCGAAAGCCTTTCTCACGCTCAGAAGCGTGGCGCAAAGATCCTCGCTCGCGTTGCTGGCGTTGGCATGAGCGCAGATGCTCACCACATGTCCGCTCCCCGCGAAGATGGCGAAGGCGTTCGCATGGCTATCGAAATGGCTCTCCGTGATGCAAAGATCGCTGCTTCCGACGTTGGCTACGTCAACACCCACGGTACTTCCACTCCCCTTGGCGACGTTGCTGAATGCTCCGCTCTTGAAAAGGTCTTCGGTCTCCGTGATACCCTCAAGATCAACTCCTCTAAGTGCATGATCGGTCATGCTCTTGGTGCTGCTGGTGCTCTCGAAGCAATCATCACCATCAAGTCCCTCCAGAACCAGATGATTCACGCTACTACCAACGTGTTCAACCAGGACGAACGCATCCACTTCGACGTTTGCGCCAACAAGAACACTGCACATAGCTTCAAGTATGCTATGTCCGATGGCTTCGGTTTCGGTGGTCACAACAGCGTCGTGCTCTTGGCTAAGGATTAATAGATCGAAATCTCGAGCTTCATGAAGAAACTTCCGACATTGTCGGAGGTTTCTTTTTTTATCTAGAAAAACCGCATCAAGTTTCTATATTTGCTCTCCATGAAGATCTTGTCCAAAACGTTGCTGGCATCCACGCTATTGTCTGCGGGATTGGCTCAGGCTGATAATTTCCTGGGACCCCTTACCTGGCGAGATTCCACCTGGGATTATCGTTCTGAAGATCCTCAGAATATCCAGGCTGAAGTTTCCGTACCTAAGCTTTCTGCAGTGATTGGCTTGACTGCAGCTGTTTATGGTGCTGCCTATGGCTTTGTTTTTGCAAAGGGCTGGTGGGACGAAGAAGGCAATGATTTCCACTTCGAGAATGATTTTGATTATGCCCTCAACTTGGATAAGCTGGGGCATTTTGCATCTGGGGTGCTTCTTGGCGAAATTTTTTACGAAGGTTACCGCTGGGCAGGAATTTCCGAATTCCGTTCCTACTTGTTTGCAGGTCTGTCTGCTGTATCCACCCATATTGCCATTGACGTAAAGGATGGGTACGCGCCAAAGTGGGGCTTCAGTATTTTTGACGTGCTATCGGGATCTCTAGGGGGCTTCTTGCCCATGGCGGAACGCTATGTGCCCCTGTTCAAGTACGTGGATCTCAAATGGAGCTACTGGATTAATTCAAATGCCTATTATGACCAGGAACACGATGCTTCTGGCGGTGGAATCTTTACGGATGACTATGTGAACCAGACTTTCTGGGCATCATTCAAGCCTTATCGTATGTTGCCTGCTTCCGTTCGGAAGTATTATCCCAGTTGGCTTGCTGTTGCGGCTGGACTTAGTATTGACGAAGGCGTGTTCACCAAGGAATATAAGCATCATCATAGATCTGTTGCTCATAGGGAAGTCTATATTGCTTTGGACTATGATCTGGAAGCCTTTAGACCCCAAAGTCGCTGGGCTAGAACCCTCATTAAGTACCTGAATTACATTAAGTTTCCTGCTCCCACCGTGCAGGTTTATCCTGACGTGAAGTGGTTCCTACTTTATCCTATCAAGTTCTAATTTTTTTTGTTTTTAAAGAAAAATCCATAAAAAAGGCCCCGCTTTACAGCGGGGCCTTTTTTATCGTTCTAACAGTCTACATTAGAAGCTGAATACCATTTCAGCGCCCATGCGGAATGCGACATCGTCGTCATCGTTGTTGTCGCCAACGGGGATGTCGAACATACCGGTAGCCATGATGGACAGGTTTTCAACCGGTTCGATATAGACGCGAGCACCGAGATCCAGGGTGGAGATGTCTGCGTCGTCATCCAGGGTGTTGGTGTGGAATTCAACAGGAATACCGATCTTGATGAATTCTGCGAACTTGAATGCAGGTTCTGCATAGGCGAACATGTATTCCGGAACGTCGTTAGCAACTTCGTTACGGCCCAGGTCGTCGTTAGACAGGAATGCATAGAAGAAGGAGGTCTTGATCTGGAAGATGGATACTTCGAAGCTGGGTTCTGCCAAGATGGTGTGTGCAGCAGAAGTCATGTCAACGTTGCCACCGTCAGCCAGGTAGTCAGCATGGAAGCCGTAAACTGCGCGGAAGCTGAAGCCACCGAGAGTAAGGCCTGCGTCGATACCAGCATGGAGTTCGTTGTGTTCAGCTTCCTGGTAGGACTTGTAGTCTACGTACGGACGGAGGTGCTGACCAGCATAGTTGAATTCATATGCCAAGTGGAGGTTGTAGTTGGCATCGTCATCAGCAGCAACGCGGAAGTCGTTTGCGTTACGAGCAAAGCCGAAGCCCAGTTCGAGACCGGCAAGGCCGATCTGCATACCGCGGATGTCATGTTCCTTCATACCTGCGGCGGTGTAGGTCGGATCGTCATAGTCGTAGTAAGCCTTGAATGCGCCTTCCATGAAGGTCAGGTCGCCCACCTGAACGTAGAAGAAGTCAGCCGGCTGATACTTGATCCATGCGCCGTTGTAGCCAACACCAGCGTTTTCAGCTGCTGCGTCAGCTTCGAGGCCAACGAAAGCGGTCCACTTTTCGTTGAACTTAACGTCGAAGTTCAGGTCGACGGTAGTAGCATATTCGTGCTTCAGGTCGCCATCTGCAAAGATATCGTTGGTGTAAGCATCCAGTTCAACTTCACCGGACATCTTGACTTCCATGTTAGCCTTGGAAGTGCCTTCGTTCATGGAAGCCTTCAGAGCGTCCATTGCGTTGCCAGCTGCATTTGCAACTTCGGAAACGTCGGTGTTTTCTGCGGGAGCAGCTTCTTCAGCCTTCTGAGCTTCGGCAGCAGCCTTTTCTTCTTCAGCCTTCTTAGCTTCAGCAGCGGCCTTTTCTTCTTCAGCCTTCTTGGCTTCAGCAGCGGCCTTTTCTTCTTCAGCCTTCTTAGCTTCAGCAGCAGCCTTTTCTTCTTCAGCCTTCTTGGCTTCAGCGGCGGCCTTTTCTTCTTCGGCCTTCTTGGCTTCATCGGCCTTGGCTTCTTCAGCAGCCTTTACAGAGTCTGCCTGGGCAACAGCCGGAGCTGCTTCCTGTGCGGGAGCTGCGGCGGGAGCTGCAGCGGGTGCCTGTGCAAATGCGCCAGCGGCTGCGAGGCCGAGAGCGATTGCGGAGAGCTTCATCTTGTTCATCTCTATCTCCTTGAGATTTGTTATTGTGAAAAACACAATGCAATTTAGTTACTTTTTACTGATTTTTGAACCCCTTTTTTTCAAAAAATCGCCTATTTTCAGTTGTGAAATAATTTTGTATCTTTTTGATATGCAACGAGTTTACGACATTTGTCCGTTTTTTACATGTTCCGTTATAGGTTTTTCCCTGCTTGTAACTTCCGTATGGGCGCTACCCCAGACGGGTACGTTTAAGGATAACCGAGACGGGAAGACGTATAGGACCGTAGTGATCGGTTCCAAGACCTGGCTTGCGGAGAATTTGAACTATAAAACCAAGAGTGGCAGTGAGTGCTACGACGGAAACGAGGCGAATTGCGCGAAATTTGGCCGTCTTTACACCTTTGAAGCCGCCCGAAAGGCCTGCCCTGCAGGCTGGCATCTTCCTGAGAATGAGGAATGGACCTGGTTCAAGACCTTTATTGAGGACAGTGATGGTAAGGAGGCCGCCTGGATGAGCCTGAAATCCCGTGACAAGTGGGACGGCTCCGATCGATACGGTTTTGACGTGGTTCCTGGAGGCAAGGCTACCGATGGATTTATGGATCTGGGGATTTCCGCCCATTTCTGGAGCGCAACGGAAGAGGACGGTGACGCCTTTGGCTGGCACCTTGCTCCTCCAGGGGATTTTTCCCGTGATTTTGACATTAGCACCAATATGTACTCGGTGCGTTGTCTAAAAAACTAGACTAGACCGCCTGCTTCACTAAATTAGAACTTGTGGTTCCAGCTGAAGGCAATTCGGTAGAAGGACCATTCACGACCGCTCTTGACCAGGAGCGGTTCTTCGTCTGAGTTTTCGTGCATGGTGGCAAAGCTTCGACCGCCTTCGAAGGTAATGAGGCTCATGAGGGAGTTCTTGTAGTTGAGCCTGAAGTTCATTAGGAGGCTCAGGTCGATCCACATGAAGTCCCCATCAAAAGCGCGGTAGATCTTGTTGTAGTCTGCCGGATCGTAGTGTCCGTAGAATTCGGCCATGACACCCACCATCTGGAGGATGATTGGCATCTGGTAGCCAAGGACGCCGGTAATGTAGTACTGCCAGCCGTTTGCCTCGCCGGGGAATACTTGCCAGCACCAGATATCGCCGTCATCCACGCCGGTAATCCCTTCGTAAATCCATTTGTAGGTGGCCTGCATGACCACATGGCTCCAGTCCCCGCTAATGAGGGCGCCGGTATCGAACTGGAAGGTGGCAGATGCCCAGTAATCATAATAATAGTGGGCGAAGGGGGTAAGACTCTTGTATTCCTGTTTCTTCAGGCTATAGACGCTCATTCCGTCAAAGCCGAGAGGATTCCAGCCTGTACCGATGGATCCGCCTGCAGAGAATACCAGGAAGGGAACCGGGGTAAAGTCCAGGGATACCAGGGGGCGGACAGAAAGAGGGGAAAGCTCAAAGGTGCCGTTGAATTTCAGGTCGGCGTCCTTCAGCAACCAGTGTTCGCCCAGGGGTGTGGGGAGGGTGTAAGTGGCGTTGAAGCGGGTTACGGCCTTTGCGCCGCTGAATGGGCCATTCAATCCTGCGAAGTGGTCGTCTCCGGTTTCGTAATCCACGTCGGTGTAGATTGCGGCGACTGTGGTAAGGGACAGGGAAAGGGGATTCTTCTTCTGGGTGTCGCCCTCTTCGGCAAAGAGTGCAATGGGCAACAGGGACAGGGCGAGCAACTTCTTGAAATTCACGGGGTATACCTTTTTTTTCTGAACCTTCTTGCTCTAAAAGATAATTTATCAAAAAAAGAAAAACATGCTAATTTGATGGATTTATAGTATAATTCAAAATATGGTTTTCCTTCTGATTGTCATCTACGTCGCCTTTATTGGTCTCGGGCTGCCCGATACCATTCTTGGTGCTGCCTGGCCGTTGATGCAGAAGGACCTGTCGGCCCCGTTATCTGCTGCGGGATTGTTATCCATTATTGTAAGTGTCGGAACCATCATTTCAAGCTTGTTTACTCCCGGATTGGTTTGCCGGATGGGGACGGGTAAGCTGGTGGTGTTCAGTATTGCCTGTACGGCGGTTGCGGCTGCCGGGTATGGAATTTCCCAGACATTCTGGATGATGTGCCTTTTCGCCATTCCGATGGGGTTAGGTGCTGGTGCCATCGATGTTTCCTTGAATAATTTTGCCGCCATTCATCTGGAATCCAAACATGTGAACTGGCTTCATGCTAGCTGGGGTGTGGGGGCTTGCCTTGGACCTGCCATTTTATCCGCTTCCGTATTTTTGGGGACGGGCTGGCGTGGCGCCTATGAATTGAATGCGGTCTTACTGGGCGGGATTGTTCTGCTAATGATTTTTTCCCTACCGCTTTGGACACGGACGGAAAAGCGGAAGACACCAGATGTTGCGGGTAGTGCGAATCGTAACAAGCCAGAACCGGAAGAAATTTCCCTTCGGGCAGCATTGTGCGTTCCAGGAATGAAGTTATCCTTTTGGACGTTCTTCTTCTACTCCGCACTGGAAATTTCTACAGGGCTTTGGTGCGGTACCTACCTGGTTGCCCGTGGTTTTGATCCTGGGGTAGGGGCCCTTGCTGTTTCCATGATGTTTGCAAGCGTCATGATTGGACGTGTTGTCAGTGGCTTCTTTGCCATCCGCTTTACGGATATGCGCCTAGTCCATGCGGGAATCGCCATCGTGATTGTGGGCTGCTTCGCCTTGATTTTGCCCTTGCCTCTATGGTTTACTCCCGTGTGCATTTGCCTGTTGGGGCTAGGTTGCGCTCCTGTCTATCCTTCCCTGATTCATGCTACTCCCGCTCGTTTTGGAGAGGTTCTTTCGGGACGGGCCATCAGTATCCAGATGGCGGGTTCCTATGTAGGTTCAGTCCTGATGCCTCCTACATTCGGATTTGTTGCGTCCCATTTCTCCGTAGCGCTTTGGCCGGTGGCTCTGGCTTTTTTTGTGGGAGGGCTTCTGGCCTGCGTCTGCCTGCTGGATTTTGTAACGCGAAAAAAATTGAATAACGCTTTTGCGGCTGAGCGCATTATGGATGTCTTGCACCAGTTTTCCCAGTTGGAGGCTGCCCGCAAGAGGATGCGTAAGGAACGCAGGCGGGCCAAATGGAAAGCCAAGCAGATTCAACTACAGAAAGCTCGTAAGAAACTCTAGTGTTTTGGGGGAGTTTCTGCGGATAAGGTCTAAAATCTCTTGACGGATACTGCACAAAAGTGTATCTTTGTGCGGTATGGATTTGCTTTCAAAACTAGATACAGAACAGCGTGAAGCTGTAGAGACTACGGAAGGTTTCGTTCGCGTCATTGCGGGCGCCGGTTCCGGCAAGACCCGGACGCTGACCCACCGCTATCTGTATCTGGCAAAGGAGCTGGGGATTTCCCCATCCAATATTCTTTGCGTCACCTTTACCAACAAGGCCGCTGGCGAAATGAAAAGCCGTATTCGTACCATGCTGAAGGGGGACGATTCCGGATACATTTCCACCTTTCACGGTTTTTGCGTCCAGTTCCTGCGGGAGGATATCCATGTCCTGAATTATCCCAAGGAATTCATGATCCTGGATGAAGATGACCAGAAGGCCTTGATTAAAAAGTCCTACGCGGAGCTGGGCTTGCATCTGAACGATCTGAAAATCAGTAGCGTCATGGATTTTATAGGGGGACGCAAGGCCAACGAGACGGATTATGTATCCCTCTTTGCCGAAAAGAATGGGGAAGATTTGCTGGAACTGATCGAATCCGCACCCGATAAATGGCATAAGGTTTACTACCGCTATCTTTATGAACAGCGGAAAAATTTCGCCCTGGATTTTGATGACCTCATATTGGTGACGCTCTATATTCTGAAGCGCTTTCCGGAAAAGCTTGAAAAATGGTCCAAGCGCATGATGTATATCATGGTGGACGAGTTCCAGGATATTGACGGCCAGCAGTATCAATTGGCGGAACTGCTCAGCAGCTACCATAAGAATCTTTTCGTGGTGGGGGATCCGGACCAGACCATCTATACCTGGCGTGGTGCGGATGTGAACCGTATTCTGGATTTTGATCGTCACCACGATGGATGCAAGACTATTCTCCTGCAGAACAATTACCGTTCCACCCCCAGTATTCTGAAAGTTCCTGATTCAGTCATCCGGAATAATGAATTTCGTATCCAGAAGGTTTTAAAGCCTGTACGCGCAGGTGGCAAGACTCCGGTTTTCTATCACGCCAAGAATACCCGCAAGGAAGCGGAATGGATTGTGGAACGCATCCAGCAGGCAGTGGAAAACGGGGTGGATTACAAGGATATTGCTGTTCTTTACCGCATGCATTCCCAGTCCCGCTCTGTAGAAGAAGCCTTGATGAGTAAGGAAATCCCTTACAAGGTTTATAGCGGTATCGGTTTTTACCAGCGCCAGGAAGTGAAGGATGTTCTTTGCTATTTGCGTATGCTGGTCTATGGCGATGACCTGAGTTTTATGCGTGTGGTTAATACGCCTAAGCGCATGTTTGGCCCCAAGAAGCAGGCCATACTTGCAGCCTATGCCGAACGCCGCGGGCTCAATCTTTACGACGCCCTATTGGAAATTTATGTGGCCGCTGCCGCCGAAGATGCCGCGGTAGAGAATGATTCTGTCAAGCCGGATCTGGATTGTTCCGCTTTCATGTCCCGTACGAAAGTCGGGGCGTTTGTCCAGCTGGTCGAAAAGTACCGTAGTGCCTATAAGGATATGGCCGTAAGCGACGTATTGACCAAGATGCTTCGTGAGTCGGGCTACGAGGAAATGCTCCGCCTGGATGGGGACGATGACCGCCTTAGTAACCTTGCTGAATTAAAGCAAGGCGTCATGGAGTTTGAAAAGAATTTCGAGGAAGACGCCACGTTAGATGAGTACCTGCAGAATATCGTATTGTTCACGAATGCCGACACTGATGGTTCCGCAGACGCAAATTCCGAAAATGGGGATGCCGCCGAAAAGTCCCGCAAGAATCGCGTCCAGCTTATGACGATCCATAACGCCAAGGGGCTGGAATTCCCCTATGTGTTTGTTTGCGGATTGAACGAGGGATGTTTCCCGGTGAAGCGCGTGAAGAACAAGATCCAGCTGGAAGAGGAACGTAGGCTTGCTTACGTGGCCCTGACCCGTGCGGAAAATGTTCTCTGCATGAGTGATTCTGAGGATAGCGCCGGTGGCGATGCCCAGTGCCGTTACCCGTCCCGTTTCCTGCTAGAGATGAACATGGATGACTTGGATGTGGTCCAGGGCTTTAGCGACGAATGGTACCAGGCTGCCAAACAGCATATTGCGGAGGTTGATCGCAATCGCGAACTTGGGGAAGGTCTTGACCTAGATGATTCAGGCGTGGATGGAGTTTCCGGCAAGAAGGCGCCTGTGGCAAAATTTGCGGAAGGTGACCGTGTGGTCCATAAAATAATGGGCGCCGGTACCGTAGTAGGCATCGACGCCGAGAATTTCTATTACGAGATCAAGTTCGATAAGATCGCGACCCACAGGGCCATTCAGTTTGACTATCCTCTAGAGGCCGAATAGGGCTACGATTACGAACATCAGTATTCCAGCGTACACACCGCCTAGCAAGTCATCTGCCATAACGCCCCATGCTCCGGGGAAGGCTTCGAACTTATGGATACCCAGGGGCTTCAGAATATCGAAAAAGCGGAACAGGGCGAATGCGATTCCCAAAATCCAGGGGTGTGCCAGGATGCTTGCCGTGGAAACGAAAGCGACGGACATGAAAATACCGCAAACTTCATCAATGACGATCCAGCCTGGATCTTCAGTTTGTGTATCCTTCATGGCTTTCTTCACGAAAGGGATGGCGGCAAAGAAGACGAAGAGGGCGGCGGCAAAAAAGGCGATGTTCAAGCCAGCGCTGTATCCCGCGAAAGTCAATTCCGGGCATCCGATCTTTGCAAACAGCAAAGCCATAGGGTAGGCTACGATAGCGGCTGCCAAACTTCCCATGGTGCCGGGAGCCTTGGGGCTCATTCCAGAACCGAAGAAGGTACAAATCTGTGCGGAAACAAAATCCGTACCGCGCCACTGGTGAGGCACACGCTTCTTGCCGTATTTTTCCCTAAGCTCTTCCTTGTTCATGCCGGCAAATATAGTCAAAATTCCATAAGGATAAAAATCAAAAAAAACAAAGACTATTGCGAATACGAAAAGAGTGTATATTTATACCGTATTTAATAAGTTTGAAGAGGATGTTAAATGAGATTTTTACTAGTGACCCTCATTTATGCAATTCTGTTTTTCTCAGATATTTCAATGAATTTTTTTGAGAAGATATTATTTGGTGGAATATATGTATTGTGTTTTCTGATGGAAATTTGGGGGATAATTATCAACCGGAAAATGGGTATATTTAAAATGTCAAAAATCAACAAGTCCAGCTTGGATAATACAGAAGAGAGATGACAGTCAAAAATGCTCATTTTATTACTAATTCTATCACTGTATTTTTTTATAGAAGCTCTAGTTAAAAAAGAAACAAGACTTTGGGGCAGTTCTGTTGTTACAAAAAAACATCATCCAAAAACATATAGAATATATTTGTTTTTTTATTTTGTTCTTGTGTTGTGATGTTTATGAAAAGGCTCAAATTTTTGTTGGCGAAAAATATGAACAGATTGGTAAAATTGGTGACTTTATTAGTGGTGCTGTGGGTGGTCCTGGACCAGTTACAAGTACGACTAGAGGAGGTACTATTGAAGGAGGAGCTGCTCTTATAAGGGGCTTTGGTGAAGAAGCGTATAATGAGTTTGAAAAATAGTTTTTTTATTGGCTCTTCATCAACATGTGTGGGTGGCTTCGCCACCCTTTTTTGTTGACTTTCGCCTAAATTAAACAAAAAATGGGCTATTTTCTAAAATTTAAT
>NZ_QGDU01000022.1 GCF_003149045.1 Fibrobacter sp. UWR4
ATTAAATTTTAGAAAATAGCCCATTTTTTGTTTAATTTAGGCGAAAGTCAACAAAAAAGGGTGGCGAAGCCACCCACACATGTTGATGAAGAGCCAATTTTTTTCTTCTTTAATCTCCTTGTCATTCATTTCGTTAACAAAAAGATCAACCTTTGAAAGATTGGCTAGGGATAATTTTTTTGCGTACAATGAGGTTTTGTGTTCTTTTGTAGTTGTATAACCTTTAATCACTCTGCGCACGCGTTCTGCGGTAATGGAATCCGCGTAATCTTCCATTTCTACAAGAATAAACTTACGATTTCCGCCATCTTGTTTATTAAGGTTTAAAACTGCGTGAGCCGTTGTTCCTGATCCAGCAAAACTGTCAAGGATAATTGAAGATTTGTCGCAAAGAAAATTCAATATATATTCTACCAATGACGGAGATTTTGGATAATTAAAGACCTTGTCTTTACCGAAAATTTGGTCAAGTTGCTTTCCGGCTTCTTCTGTTGTGTCAACTCCGACAGAGGCGTCTATTAGATTTGGAGGAACCTCTGGAGCATAATCTTGTTTTTTATAAGAAATAACGAGTTGCTTTGAACAACTAACCCTAGTTCCTGCACGAAGTTCTTCTTCTAGTTTTTCTTGCAGCCAAGTAAATCTATTTTCAAATGATATTTCATTTTTATTGACACCGTTTTCTACTATAGCATCGTTTAGGAGTTTATTTGGATATTTTTCTGTTCCATAAATGCCTGCAGAAATAATACCGTCAGGAGTGTCTTTGAAATAGATGGTTCCTGGTGCGAAGGTAAGAATCTTCATTGAGTTCTGTGGCTTTATTATCGGATCGTCGCTTTTACTTTCTTTTTTTATGCCGCGGTAAATAACATTGTTCTTTCTTTTTTCATAGGCAAGAATGTATTCAAGGTTCTTTTTTATCTTATGAGATAAGTTTGGAGGCGTTGCCGATTTAAACCAATGCCATTCACCAACAAAATTCCCTGCACCAAAGATTTCGTCACATATCAGTTTTAGATTAGCAACTTCATTGTCATCTATGCTGATGAATATTGCACCATCCTCGCAAAGTAGTTTACGTAGTAGCTTTAGACGTGGGTACATCATACAAAGCCATTTATCATGACGCGAAAAATCCTCAAATTCTTTTCCAACAACTTTGCCGAACCATTTTCGTATTTTTGGACTATTGACATCGTCATAATAAATCCAACCACCTTTTTCGGGGGATTCTCCGGTGTTATAGGGTGGATCGATGTAGATGCATTTTATCTTGCCTTCGTATTCCGGCATCAAGGCTTTGAGGGCTTCAAGGTTGTCGCCATGAATGATCTTGTTTTCAGAAGAGCCTTTTTCGCAGTTGAAGGAATCCTTCAGTTCCAGGGTCTTGTATGGAACATCCAGGTGATGATTCAGAACAGCATCTTTTCCGAGCCAGTGTAAGGAGGGCAAGGGAACCTCGGGGCAAAAGTGAAACTTGGGGCTTTGCTCCGAAATTGAAAGACTTTGAATCCGCTTTTTCGCAGAAAAGAAAAAGGTGTGGAATCGCGAGCCTTCTGCAGTTGAGGTTCTGGTAAACCCTTGCGCAAAAAGACGAAACGACCCACACCCGATGGGGTGTGAGTGTCCGTCCATAATTCTTGCGCAATAAAAATTTACCAGATTTCAACTGCAAGATTAAGGACAAATACCCTAAAATCAAACGCCCGGCATTTCTGCCAAGCTATGTCAAGGAGAATATAGTTAAACGTTTTTCTTTCCTTTGTTGCCATTGTCGAATAATGTTATTATATTTAGGTAAAGAAAGTAAGGGAAGTAAAGAATTATGGAAACAGCAAAAGTATCTTCAAAAGGACAAGTAACCATTCCCATCGAAATCCGCAAAAAACTGGGTCTTCAAGAAGGCTCCCATGTGGCTTTTGTTGAGCAAGGCAACCTGATTGTTCTTGTGAATTCATCAATGCTGGCTCTGCGTCAAGCCCAGTCTGAATTTTCCGGCATGGCAATGGCCGCCGACATAAAGTGCGAATACGATGTCACAAAGATGATCAAGGAAGAACGGGGTTAGTATTGCGAGTAATGCTCGATACCAACGTCTTGCTTTCCGCGCTTTTATTCCCCGGGCAGAAATTTGACTCGCTTCTTGAAAATGTTTTCTCTTTTCATGAACTTGTGATTTCAAATTTTCTGCTTGATGAATTGCGTAAAATCGTCAAGAAAAAGTTTCCAACAAAGATCGAAGCCTTAGAAAGATTCATCTCGGCCATATCTTTTGAATTTGTGATCATTCCGGAAAAATACGAACAAGTTGTATCAATCCGAGATCCAAATGACTATCCGGTGCTTCTGAGCGCGTTTACAGGAAATGTTGATGTTCTTGTCACGGGCGACAAGGATTTTATGGACCTGAATCTTCCAAGGCCCGAGATTCTGACACCGGCGGCGTACATAGAAAAATATGTAGCAAAATAAGGTGAGCTGGCTGACGATTTAGACTTCTCTGAATTTCTGTCACTGAGCTTCACCCACCACATGGAAATTCTTCTAAAAACATCCACGCTAGAAGAACGTGCATTTTACATCCATCAGGGGCAAATGCCCGAGAAATTAAAAGCAATTTTGCCTGATGAAAAAATGCTTTTGAGGCAATGCGAAAACAATCTTAATGTCACTCTATACGCAGAATCAGCTTTTCTTCTTGCGCTTAGGGAGCTTGGCCTTTTGACCCGCCAGGCCCTGGAAATAGAAAGTGGCGACGATGACAAGAATTGCCGCACTGTAAATTCCAGCCTTCATAAGGATGCTAGGGGCAAAGGCAAAGGTCTGGTGATTCAAAAGAACGTATAGACCAACAAGGCACAAAATCCACAGTCCCTGAATGGAAAGGGACAACCTGTAAGGGAAGAAACCAATCATGCGACGGACATAAATGTTCATCCAGACGCACTGCAGAATCTGGTAGCTCATGCTGGAAAGGGCGGCACCTGCAATACCGAGTCTTGGAATCAGCAGGTTGTTCATCCCTATGGCAAAAACCAGGGAGACGGCGTTCATCAGGAGCATGAACTTGCTCTTGCCCAAACCGTTAATCACGGGACCTGCCAACCCGAACATGCCATTGATCAAGTTCCCAATCATGAGGATACCAAGAACCGCCACCGGATTTTCCTTGGTAATAAAGGACTTGCCCGCAATCATCATGGTCTGTTCCGGGAACAGCACGATGAAAAATCCAATGGCCAGCTGGATAAGCGTCACCATGGAAACGCAATAGCTAAAGACAGGCTTCAGGTCCGTCTTGATGCGGTCAGCGCTCATGCCCGCTACCACGGGAGTGAGAATGGGGTTGTAGCTCTGGCGAATGGTCTTAAGGCCGTTGGAAATGGTTACCATCACGGCGTAAATGCCGGCGGCCTCGGGGCCAATCAGAGCCAGCACCATCCACAAGTCCATTCGCAACAGGAAGGAGGTGACCACTTCGGAAAAACCCAGCGGGAGAGAGTAGGAAAGTAATCCCGGAGGAAGTTTTTCCTTAGTGCGCCAGGGCATTTCGGGGAACTGTTTCCTGATGATGAAATAGTAGGCAACAACCCCCAGGCAGTTTGCAATCAATAGGCCGATGGGAAGCGCTAGTTTATCTGTAGCCCCCGCAAAATAAATCACCAGGGCGATCATAGGCGCCAGGGCGGACACCGCAAAATCGTTGATGAACATCTTGTATTGCGGGTGGCGATTTCCCTCGCTGGCTCCTGCAAAAATATGAAGCAGTGACCAGGGAACTAGAGACAAGATGAACAGGGAAATCTCGGCAGTCCCCAACATGGAAAGGCCGGAGCTTAGCCGTTGCAGCCCGAACTGAGCCGCAATGAGAATCACCACCGTAATGATGGCAGCAAAGAGCACCGTTCGCTTGGCGGAAGCCATGACGCCCTCGTAACGAGGGCGGCCCTGCACCAGGTTCTGGGGCAGGTAACGGTGCAAGCCCTTGTCCAGCCCGAGAACAGAAACGCGACTCATGGTCAGCACCCAAAGCTGGGTACTGACGAACACACCAAACAGGGCCTTGTCAAAAACGCGGGCCACCACAATCATAAGGACAGGCGCCAGGACTTTCAGCACCGTTCCCGCCAAATTGTAGAAAGCGCTCTTTACCAGATATTTCTGGTCCTGCTGGACAGAAGTCTGGGTACTGTTCTGAACATTTTCCTGTGAGCCGTTTTCTGCCATACCAAGGTCCTTGAGTCCGCCGAAGGGACGAACAGCAATTAGCGCGACTTTCCTGCGGAAAGAATTTCCGCAAACTTGTTCAGCTGGATTTCGATATTCTTGTGGACGTCAAAATGTCCGTACACAAATTCCTGGGCGTTCTTACCCCGACGAATCAAGCCTTCCCGATCGGAAAGCAAACGCTTCATGGCTTCGGCAAGGCCATCCACATCGGCACAGTCCACCAGGGCGCCCGTATTGTCGTTCACCACTTCGGGAATACCGGAAAGTCTGGTGCCAATGACAGGGCGGGCAAGAGCCATGGCTTCCAAGGTCACATTGGGAATGCCGTCGATGTTTCCGTCCTTATCCTGGATGGAGGGAGCGGCAAGCAAGTGTGCCTTGTTGACGCAGTTCAAGGTCGACCTATTATTGAGGGAACCTGTAAAGGTGACCCGTTCCTCCAGGTTCAAGTCTTCCACCTGATTCTTGAGGGCAGATTCCAGAGGGCCATCCCCAACGATGGTCAGATGCACCGGGAATTTTTCCCGGGCAAGTTTAGCTACTGCATCAATGAGGAAATTAAAACCCTTCTTGGGAACAAGACGCCCAATGGCAATCACCTCGGGCAACACACCGGCGGCGCCATCGCAAGGCAGGGGCGCAAATTCGGCGGGCACGGGCAAGCGGGAAAAATCCAGACCATGATAAGAAAGCCGAACCTTGTCCGCCACGTCGCCGGCAACATCCACCAGGTGGTCCGCATTGTACTTGGTGCAGGTAAACACCACTTCGGAATGACGGATCTTGTCCGGGAGAATGTTCGCATCCTTCCAGATATCAACAGCGTGCCAGGTTCCACCGTAAGTACACTTGATCATCCAGGCCAGAGCCATGGCAAGCTCCGTCTGGTAACTGCCGAAATGGGCCTGCAAGTGGCGGGTGCCGGAAGCCTTTACCTTGTGGGCAACGCTTGCCGCCGCAACCGTCATGGCCATGGCGCGCAGCTTGTGGCTAAAGTCCTTATGCTTGAACTTCATCATGCGGCAGAGTACTCGCCAGAAAGGAAGACCGCTAAAGGTTCCAACCAGCAGCCCCTTCAGGAACCACACTACGGGATTACCCAGATAGATGGTATCGTTCTTCACGATTTCCTGAATGTCCTCAGGCTGGACGCTCATGTCTCGCTTGGCACCCGCAAGTATCTGGACCCGAAGGCCCTGCCTGACCATTTCCTGAAATTCACGATGGATGAAGGTCTGGGTAGGTTCCGGAAAACCCCACATGACAAAGCGGACCCCTTCGAGACGATTCAGGGTCTGTACGCCTTCGCCCTTTTCCAACTTCTCGGAACTAGCAGAACCTGCACAAGCTTCGCACATTACTGGACGCCCTTGGCCTTCAACACGTTCACGAAATCCATCACGCGAAGTTCGTAGCAGCGCTTCACGTTATAGTAGCCTTCCTCGAACTTGTATTCGCCATTTTCATAGCGGTAGCAACCGTCCTTGCCATCAATATTCAGCAAGGAACGCTCCACACTTCCGAACAGAGCCTGCATTTCGTTGATCAGGTACTGACCATCACCCGTTTCAAAAATATCAATGGCGATGGAGCGGAAACCAAACTTGTCGGTAATGTTACGAACCATTTCAAGAACTTCGTGAGGAGGCTCGCCCCAGGCGGCAAGTCCGGAGCCGCTGGCAAATCCATGCTTACCAACCACCTTCTTATAACCCAGGAAAGTATCGCCAATGCGAATGATACGATGTTCCCAACGAACGTCGCAGAAATCCTGGCAGATCATGTAATGCTTCTGTTCTGTACCGAGAATGGGCAGCAGGTATTTTTTCTTGACCCAGCTCCAGTAAGTCTTGCCGGTAGTAAAGCCGGAAACAAACCAGCCAAAGAACTGGTTTACCAGCAGACGGGCCTGAAGCTTGTTCTTCACGATAATCACGCCACTGGAAGCAGAGCCAATGGCTCGTTTGGAAACGAAGGGATACTTGGCGGTCTTGATAAAGTCCATGGCTTCCTGACGGCTAGCCAACACCACCGTCTTGGGATGGGGAAGCTTGTAATAATCCAGCCAGTTTACCAGGGAACGCTTATTTTCGTAGAACAGGCATTCGTCAACACCAGGGTAGACAGGCTTACCCATCTGACGATTCAGGAACATGAGACGTTCGTCATACATGGCCTTGCGTTCCAGATAGTCGCAAGGGGGACGTGCCATAAAGCCATCGCAGCCACTTTCTTCACAGGCCTTCATCCAGTCCTTGCCCGTAAAATCCACAACCTCGTAATTGACGCCCAGCTTTTCACAAGCTTCTGCATAAAGCTTGTAATCCTTGTTGAAGCTCTTTAAAATACCAATCTTCATAATACCCAATATAGAAAGTAAACTATCACTCGTTTAAACGGTAACGGACAATCTTCGCCTCGTCGGTCTTTCCATTGCGAAGCTGGAGGTGCAACAGGTACTCCTGACCATTTTCCTCTATAATGTCCAGGTCTTCCATTTCCCAGAAACGGTCTCCCGGCTGGTTCCCACGATATTTGATGGAAATAAACGGAGTCTTTTCGCCTCTATTATTCAAACCGGAAACATCCAGTTCATCGGCACCATCGTCATGAATGAAAAAGGCGTGAACTCCGGTAAAAGGGTTCATGTCTGCATCCTTGACATCCAGCACATAGAAGAGCAGGCCCGACTTGGTAAAGACACCGCCCTGGTTAGGGACATTAGCCCATTGTTCTTCTTTCAAGCCACCATGTCTGTACAAGATATCATAGGAACGAACCAGCTTCAGTTCCTCCCCATTCTCAAAATCCAACGTATACTCGAGCAGTTTACGGTGAGGGCTGGAAGAATAAAGATGACCGTTTACAGGATTGATCGCAAGCCATCCTGCACCGGGCTGAATCTTTCTCGGAAACTTTCCATACTTTACAAAATTCAGTTTTTCATCAAAAACGGCCACGATGGAGCCCGACCGTTCCGAAGAGAACGGATGGGTACGCCCTGTCACGGCCACGTAAATGTACCCGTCATAATAGGACATCCCACCAAAATGTTTGTAAAATCCATCCTTCAGCAAATGCTGAATTTTCATCAAGTGATTTTCTGCGAGAATTTCCGGTGGATTGGATTTTGACAACTTATAGATTTTCCACTGAGTCGTATAGTACCAGCTATTCTCATCGTGGGTAATCCCTTGAGCCTCATCCTGGTCAACATTTCCCCATTCCCCCTCCCCAAGCTGCACTCCGGCATAGGTAAAGCTTGCCGGTATACGGATGGCCGGGAAACGTTGTTCCATTTCCTCGTGCAGTTCATGCTTCGTCGGAAGTTCATAATAGGAGCCGTCGTACAGCAATCCGTCTTCTGCGGCAGATACAGAAAGCGCAAGAAAAAGAATCGCTGCAAACAAGAATCTCATAGGGACAAAGATAGCCATCCCACAGGCTCTTTACCCTAAAAAGTCCTTTTTTTAAGACGAAGCCCCAAATTCAAATGACAAAAGGGCTATTGCTATGACAAAGCATCAGTTCGAGGGCATTACTTTATTCTGATTAACCACATATTCCCAGGCGAAAGCGGCGGCCCGAGCCTTCCTGACGGACTCTTCCGCGATGGCGGGGACGCTTGGGAGCTTGCGGTGAGATGCGAAACCTTCTACGGGACGGGAAACGTCCCAATCCGGATTCGTCATGGTGCCGAACACCGTCCAGCTGGCTTCATCTTCCATATTGACGTAGAAGGTGTAATCCTTATTGCTCATGGCCACGTCATCCATACGGAAGCCGAACACGTTGCGGAATTCCCGAGGCGCCGTAAAGCGATAGGCAGGCGCTGCGGTCTTGACGGAATCGACAGCGGCTGAATCGACGGAATCGGCCTTAGGTTCTTCATTCATTACGAGTGGTTCGAGGAGCGGCGCTCCAACAAAATGATTGGAAAGTTCAAGGCCCAAATACTTTAGAACCGTGGGTCCGATATTTACGTGAGAAACGGGTTCCGTAACCACCTGGGGCCTGATTCCTTCTCCCGCTACAATGAGGGGAACCCAAGTGTAACCATCCTGTGCGCCGCCGGTAAATTCCGTTACCCCGTGCTGAGCCTTGTTGGCAAAGGCATGGTCGCCAGTAAGCACGATCAAGGTGTTGTTTCCGCGAGGGCTCTTGGAAATTTCATCCAGCACAATGCCCAGGGCACTATCCAGGTAAACCATGGTACGGAGGTAAGCCTCTTCAGGATCCTTGGGCGTGGGGCCGTATTCGCTGGGCAGCGTAAAGGGAACGTGGGTGGAAGTGCTCATCCAGTCAAAGAACAGGGGCTTATCCTTGGGGCGTTCGTTATAGAGATCGCGGAAACGGTCGGCGATAGGAACGTCGTGCTGATTTTCCGGCTTGTATTCGGAGTAGTCGAACCAGCGTTCAAACCAGGGATTCAGATTGTCAAAGCTGGGCTCCGTTGCCGTAAGCACCATGCGATGGTAGCCCGCATCCTTCAGCATGTCCGGAAGGGCACGCATCTGGGTGTTGGGCACATCGGACAGGAAGGTGAATCGGGGGTGGCTCCACAAGCCGGTAAGGGTCCCCAGGAAACCTTCGATAGAGGGATACCCCACGCTGTGGGCGTTAGGAAAGTAAAGTCCGGATTTCGCCAGCTTGCACAAGTTGGGCAGACGCCTGCAGGTTTCAGGAACGCGGATGTCCGCAGTCCAACCGCGGAATGTTTCCACCGTAAAGAAAATCACGTCGGGCCTTTCATCCAGCGGTCGCTTCCTGAAGGATTCCAGATTCTGGGCGTCCTCGGGAACTTCATGCCAAAACGGGTATTCCCCATTAGGATTTCCGCCCAACGCCACGACGCCTTCGGCGTAATCGTCCCGCTTATCCCCGGAGGAAAACTTGTAGGCCAGTTCCTCCCCTACGTGCCATGCGAAGGGGGCTATTCTTTTCCAGCGCATCTTGCTGGGAGCAAACCAGTAACGGCTTGTAAGACCAGTGGCCGCAAGCAGTGCCAGGACCACGGCAGAAACAATCGCCTTCCTGGACCTGTCAGGAGAAGAACCCCTGAAAATCCTTACGTACAGGAAAACAACCGCGACAGAGGTAAGCAGCGCCCAGAAAAAATCCAGCGCGAAACGCCCGAGGCCCCCCACCACAATGCGTCCTACAAGACCTAAGTCAGAAGCGGCGTTGGAATACGTATCCAGGAAGCTGAGGGATAAATGCTGACCCATCCAGCGCATGGTTTCGTCATCGCAGCAGCCTGTCCAGATATAGAGGGAACCAAGAACCACAAACAGCACGCCCCAAATCTTACGGAGGCTAGCCTTCTGGATCAGGAGGGCGCCCACAAAGCCTATCAGGGCAAGGGCCATGGCAACGCCAAGTTCCGCCACCAAGCTGTGAGGGAAGAAACGGTACCAGCGATCCACAATGGGGCCGCCCGTAGGCAAATCCATAAAGTAAAGGAAACTGAGCTGGGCAAGTCTTGCAAGCCACAGCAAAAGTCCATAAACCACCCAGTAGAAACTCTTCATGAAAAGCAAATTTAGCTTTTATGGATAAAAAAATCCGGAATCCTAGGGAGGACTCCGGATAAAAGCGCGATTTTTAAGGATAAGTTGAATTAGCCCTGGAGCTTACGTTCCTGTGCAGCGCACAGATCCTTCAGCTTTGCAATTTCTGCATCCTGTGCGGAAACCTTGGCGTTCAGTTCTTCGCAGCGTGCGGCGTAAGTCTGTTCGGATTCAATGCGTTCACCAAGCTGCTTGCTGAAGCAGTCCACGGAGCTACGGAGGGAATCAATGGTTGCGTTTGCCTGGGCAAGATTTTCGTCGGCGTTAGCTGCCTTGCAACGGCTGCTGCAGACCTTCTTGCAGATCAGGGCGGAAGCGACTGCACCCACTGCCATACCAACTACAAAATTGGAAATCTTCATAGATGCTCCTTTAAAAATTAGATGTTTTCAGGAACGGATTCGTCTTCGGAAGACTTTTCTTCGGAGGATTCGTCCTGGGAATCAATGTCGCAATCATCGTCGCAGTCGCATTCATTCAGCTTCTTGGAAACAAACAAAGCAGCAACAGCGCCAACAGCCAAACCGGTGATAAAACTAGACAATTTCATGGAAAACTCCTCTAAAATGAAACATTTCCCGTATAATATCACAATAAAAGTCCCAAAAGTCAAGCAAAAATATGGGAAACGTCCCTAAAAGTGCCTTTTTTCAAGGAAACTAGTGCAAATTTTCACAAAACACAAAATTCATACTACGATTCAGGCTATTTTCAGCACGAATGAGACCCAATGCTAGTACGAATCGACATATTTCATTTTTTCCGTACTACAAGTACCCCATAAAAAGCCAAAAACATAGTACAAATACACCATTTCTCGAACATTCGTACCAGAAAACCCCCAAAAAACCCCTCCCCCTTGCAGTTCAAACGCCACCCTAGCCGATTACGAAACTTCCAGACGAAGTATTCTGCAGGCTAGCATGGGGGACTGGTGCGTAGGGCGAGAGTCGCGGCAAAGTTCACTTTGCCATGACCGAGCCCAGCATCCTGGCGCTTGCGCCGTCCAGAGGAGAACTGAGGCAACATCCCCATAAACCACTTGCAAGGGGGAAGTCCTGACGTATCGCTAGCCGACACGTTCTCTTCTAACGAAATCATCCACAGGCTAGCTGGGGCGGGAGTCCTAAATGCAAACCTGAAATGAACATCCCGAGCAACCAAGTGGCGGAGTCCTTACCCGCATACGTAGCCACTTGCAAGGAGGACTGGTGCGTAGGGCGAGAGTCGCGGCAAAGTTCACTTTGCCATGACCGAGCCCAGCATCCTGACGCTTGCGCCGTCCAGAGGGGGAACTGAGGCAACATCCCGATAAATCTCTAGCCGAGAACGTTCCAATCGGGATGAATACACCAGCAGGCTAGCATGGGGGAGTCCAGAGATGGACCTGAGTTCTTCCCCTTGCTACACCCTAGCCGAACACGAAACTTCCAGACGGAGTATTCAGCAGGCTAGCATGGGGGAGTCCAGAGGGGGAACAGAGTTCCCCCTCTGCATCTTTAACAAAAAACCCCAGATCTTTCGATCTGGGGCTTTTCAGCGGGAAGAGCGAGATTCGAACTCGCGATAGGATTAAGTCCTATACGTCCTTAGCAGGGACGCGCCTTCGGCCAGCTCGGCCATCTTCCCATCTTTGGGGCTCTAATTTTAGATATTTATCTTGATTTTTTCAAGGGGTAATCCGAAAATACCTAAATTTTACCATATATATACGGATATTTCCCATGGCCGACCATAAAAAGAAGAAAAAAGTGGCTGCAAAGACCAAGTTCTTCAGCTTTGCCACCCTCAGAAAGTTTTTCAAGATCATTGCCGCATTCGCCCTGGTAGGGCTGATTTGCTGTATCCCAGCCTATATCGTGGTATTCAAGATTCTGCCCGCCCAGGATCCTGACAACCAGTTCAATCGCGAGACCATCATGCAGGTGCTCTCCGGCGAAACCCGAGTTTTCTATAACGACGGAGACTCCCTCCTGGGTGCCTTCTTCGATGCGAACCACCGCCTGTACCTGCCCTATGGCGACATCCCCTCCGGTGTGGTAAATGCGTTGATCGCCGCCGAAGACGCCAACTACTGGAGTCATGTGGGCTTCGACTTCTCCGGCTTTACCCGCGCCATGGTCAGCAACCTTAAAAACGGCAAGATGCGTCAAGGCGGTTCTACCCTGACTCAGCAGACCGTGAAGAATATTTTCGGACGTGAAGAACGTTCCATCAAGGAAAAGTGGAAGGAACTCATCAATGCCTTGCGCATGGAGACCCACTTCTCCAAGGAAGAAATTCTGGAATTCTATCTGAACCAGTTCCATGTCTCCGGTACGGGTAAGGGTGTGGCCATCGCCGCCCAGTACTTCTTCGACAAGGATCTGTTCAACCAGAAGGATCCCAAGAACAAGTTGACTCTTGGGGAATGCGCCTTTATTGCAGGCTCCGTGAAAGGTCCTTTCAACTACGATCCCTTCATCCAGAAAAATGAAGAACGTAGACAGCGCGCTTTAAAGCGTGGCCAGGAACGTCTGCGCTATGTGCTGGGACGAATGGTGGAACAGAAGTACATCTCCCAGGAAGAAATGGATCACGAACTGAGCAAGCCCCTGGAATTCAAGCACGGCGACTTCCGCTTTACCATGAGCACCATCCTGGAACGCGTGGAAGAACGGCTGAACAGTGATTACTTTACCGAATTTTTCAAGAGCAAGGATATCGATGACTGGCACAAGGCCCAGCTCACCATCGTAACCACCGTGGACCAGAAGGCCCAGGACGCAGCCAAGCGCGCCCTGCAGGCAAACATCAGCAACCTGCAGCTCCAGCTGGGTGGCTACGTGTTCCCCAAGGCCCAGTACATGACCAAGGCCAGCAAGGCTCGCAAGGGCGATTACCTCTACGGTGCCGTGGAAAAGATTACGACCAACGCCAAGGGAAAGATCAGCTCCATCACCGTCAGCTTCGGACAGCTGAAGGGCGAAATCAACGAGGCCGCGCTGAAGAGTTTCAGCACCCAGACAGGTAGCGATGCGGACAAGGTTTTTGCAGGAAACATTTCCACCGGTACCGTTATCCTGGTAAGCATCCTGGATGAAAAGCCGGTCAACGGAGCTGTGCCCTGTAAGATTGAAACGGAGCCTGTGCTCCAGGGCGGCCTCCTGGCCATCAAGGACGGCCAGGTCATTGCAAGCCAGGGCGGTTTCCATAACACCGGTTACGACCGTAGCTTCAAGGCTCTCCGTCAGTTGGGTTCCAGCTGGAAGCCTCTGCTCTACGCCCTGGCCCTTAAGTACAACTGGAACTATCAGGACGTCCTGGAAAATGACTTCAATGTATTCCAGTTCACCAACCAGTTCTACTATCCCCGTCCGGACCACAAGAACAAGGGCGACGTCGTCAGCATCGCGTGGGCGGCCACCCGCTCCGAAAACATCGCCAGCATCTGGCTACTGGAACATTTGCTGGACAAGATTTCTCCAGAAGAATTCCTGGCTGTGGCAGAAGAGAACGGTTACGCCCAGAAACCGGATGAAGACCAGAAGGCATTCTTCATTCGACTCCGCGACAAGTTCGGCCTGACCATGAACGACAACGTCCGTCAGGAAATTGAATTCTCCAAGGCCAAGGAAAAGCTGGTTGACCAGTACAAGTCTGAAGGCAAGGATGAAGCCGCACGTACGCTCCAGAACCTCCGTTTCGGAACTTATAACGACCTGGCCCTGAAGCAGGCAAAGAAGGATCCTGAAAGGACTCGTTACATCAACCACAACTTCAAGCGTTACAGTGAAATTCTCCGTGCCCGCGAAATCAAGGAACTGGACCCGGATGTAGCGGACACCCTGCAGCCCATCAATTCCGTAATCTTGTTCAACAACTTCACTCTGGCAGACTTCAAGCGTCTGAGCATTACCATGGAGCAGGTGGACAAGGAAAAGAATTATCTGGACCCGGACAACATTCGCTACTGGCCAGACTACAGACGCTCTCTCGCAATGGCTGAGTTCGCACGTTTTGCAAAGGAAATCGGCATCCAGCAAAAACTGCAGAAAGTGTTCAGCATGCCTCTGGGCGTAAACGACATTCCGCTGTCCGATATTACCACCGCCTACCAGACTATCCTTACCGGAAAGATTTACAAGTGCAAGAGCGGTGGGGACGTCTGGACCGAGCCCTGCCTGATCAAGGAAATCAAGGACCGCAACGGCAACGTACTCTTCACCGACGAAGTTGAAAGCAAGATTGTCCTGGATGAAAATGTTACCACCCAGATGGCCGCCATGCTTCATTCCGTATTCGTGAACGGTACCGCACGCAGCCAGTACAATAGCATCGTGGTGACCGCTCCGGACAATGGCACCACCTGGCGTTATCCTGCCCTGGGAAAGACTGGTACCACCAACGATTACAAGAACGTGGCCTTCCTAGGCGCCATCCCCACTTACAACAAGGACTTGGGCGGCGCCACTACGGAATCCGTCGTCGCAATCGGTAGCTATGTGGGCTTCGACAACAACAAGCCTATGAAGGTGGGACGCACCCGCATTTCCGGCGCTTACGGCGGTCTCCCCCAGTGGGCTGCATTCGCCACCGAAGAAATCAAGGTACTGGACGCCCCCTATCAAGTGGACTTCCTGGATCTTCCGTCCCAGCTGGCAAAGGAAGTCCCGCTGATTCTGAAAAAGCAGCGCGGCGAACTGATGGTGGACCCCATGACAGGCATTGCAATCGCTGACGCAAACAGCGCAGAAAGACGCCCCATGCCCTGGCTGGATGTACCCGGATTTATTCCTCCCCAGGTTCACGAATTTGCCGCAGAAAGCGCTGCAGAAATCGGCATCATGACCAGCATGGAAATGATGGCCCCGGCAGCACCTGAACCGGTCGCCGCACCTGCAGCTGAAGAAGTCGCTCCCGCTACAGAACAGCAGCCCGCAACGGAAGCAGGCGTTCCTGCAAATGACGCCACAGCACCTGCAGCGTCCGCTACCCAGCCTGCTGAAGCAGCGCCCGTCGCAGCACAGCCTGCACCTGCCGCTCCGGCGCCTGCACCGAAGAAGGTCTCCAGCGATGACGAATGGGATCTGCCTGCGGACTTTGACGGCAAGAAGATGTTCGTTCCCATCGAAGCGGAATAAAGTTTGAAGTTAAACGGATTAGGAAACGTTAAACCGATGAACAAGATTGCAAAGAACGTGAAGAAATTTCAGGGCGCAGCAGCCCTCGCTGCGGCCACCCTGCTTAGCGCTTGCGCCGGCGGCACACCCGCTGTAAGTACCGAAGTTCCAGCACAGAACTATCCCGAGAATAACCGGACGGAAATTTCCGAAGGGACAAGCAACCCGCAGGAAATTCCCGTAGCACAGCAGAACGCCCCCGAGGCAAGCCAGGTTGCCGCTCCCGCTACAAAGCCTGCGGAAAACCAGCAGGCTACTTCCAGGAAGGAAGTTGCACAGCCGGAAACCCAACCCGTTGCAAAGACCGTCGAGACAGTTCCTTGCGAATCCAGGAATAACGAGCAGGCCGCACCCGCGGCACTAGAAGAACAGACTGCCCCGCCGGATCCTTATCAGGCCTTCCCCGCCCTTGCAAACCAGATTTTCCTTCACGCAGATACCTTGTACAAGCAAGGTAAGGTGGATGATGCCGTCGCCTACCTGCAGCGTTTCCGCATTATCAAGCCCTTGTGGAACCAGTGGGAAATGACCGCCGATTCCCTGCTCCAGGAATTTGGAAAGACCAACGCGGAACTGGCCAAGCAGTTCGAGCCGCTGGTCATGCAGATCATCAACATGAACCGCGTGCAGACCGCCTACAGCATGGTGGCGGAAACGGCCGACAGCCTGATTTCCCTGGCACCCGGCGATTCCCTGGTGCAGTTCGCCAAGGACCAGAAACGTGTCGCCTACGAGAACACCCTGAAGCGTGCCCAGAAGGAAATGACAACCATCAAGACGATGGCCGAACAGCGCGCCCAGTTTGCAGAAGCGGAACAACGCGCTCTCGATTTCCAGCTGCGTCATCGCGATTTCGAGGAACAGCTGAAGATCCAGGCCATGATCGACTACATCAGGAGTCTTGCGCAGGCAACCGATTCCGAGGCGGCCAAGTACTGGGAAAAGAACGATCCAGCCGAAGCCATGAAGAAGGCAGACGAACTGATCGCCGCCAAGAAGTACGACCAGGCAAAGGAACTTCTGAACAAGCTGAAGGCAAGCAACCTCCGCAAGGAAGCCATGGACAAGTACATCGTCCTGGCCGACGCCTACTGTAACGCCCAGCGTAAGGAAACGTCCCAGCTGTTCGCCAAGGCCCAGAAGCAAAAGGATGCCGCTAAAAAGAAGGACCTGATGAAGTCCGCCATCGCCCCGCTGGACAAGTGCCTGGGTGAATATCCCGAAAGCACCTTGAACCAGAAGGTTCTGGACAACAAGAACTTCCTGGAAAAGGAAATGGCAAAATGATCGATGCCGGCTGGTGGGAATACGGCCAGTACGCCGTATTCTTTATCCTGGGGGCCGTCGTAAGCCTCATCAACAGCATCGCAGGCGGAGGCAGTTCCTTGAGCCTCCCCATCATGATCTTTCTGGGAATGCCCCCTACAGTGGCCAACGGCACGAACCGAATCGGCCTCATTATCGGAAACATCAGCAGCGTCTATAACCTGGCTAAGCACGGCTACCTGAACAGGAAACTTTTCTGGCAGCTGTTCCTCCCCTCCCTGGTGGGCGCCCTCATTGGCGTCTTCTTTCTGGTGAGCATCGGGGACAAGGCGTTCCAGGCAGTCATCGCGGCGGCCATCTGCCTGGTGGTCATCATGAGCAGACTCCGCAAGGACATTTTCGGCAAGCCCCCTGTAACCCCTCCGGAAAAATTGACCCTAGGCGGCGCCGTCGGTTTCGCCCTGGTATCCATCTACGGATGTATCGTGCAGATTGGCGTGGGATTCGTCCAGATTTTTAGTCTCACCCGATACACAGGCCTGGACCCCATTCACGTAAACGCCCTGAAGAATTGCCTCACCACCGTCTTCCTGGTGGTAAGCACTGCGGCCCTGGCCTTCGCAGGAAAGGTGAACTGGCCCATCGCCATCGTCATGTCCGCAGGGGCCTGGTGTGGCGGATACTTCGGCAGCGCCCTCCAGCGAAAGAAAGGCAACAAGTTCATCGAGAACTTCGTCAGCGTCAGCAGTCTTGCGCTGGCAGCATACCTGATCGTCGATCTGGTGATGCAGTAATCAACCTTATGGACGAACCTTATGGACGCAGGAATCAGGCGCCCGATTTTTTCTTGCGCCTCGGCTTGAGAACTTCCGACAGACTTTCCATAAGAGATGCTTCCAACGTCTCGTCCCCAGCGGCGAGGCGTTCCTTTTCAGCACGCTTCAGCTTCTTGATTCGGGCTTCCAGGCGCAACGCCTTTTCCTTGGATTCCAGCTCGAAAGATTTCAGGATTCCCTCCGGAGGGAACGCCTTGGTAAAGCGGGCTCCCTTGCCTTCCTGATGATGTTTAAAACGGGCCAACACATCCACTGCGTAGCCCGTATAAATGCGGTTGCCTTTGCACCGCAACATGTAGACAAAATGAGGCGTTACTCTTCCTTAGCCGGCTTGGAAACCAGGCTCATGTAGATGGTGCCAAGGATTGCGGCACTGAAGCTACCCAGCAGGATACCCAGCTTTGCGGAGTCCTGACGGTCGCCCACATCGAATGCCAGGGAAGCGACGAACAAGGCCATGGTAAAGCCGATACCAGCCAGCATGCCACCGCCCCACAGAACTTTCCAGCTGTAGCTGGGCTGCTTGGAAATGCCAATCTTTACAGCCAGGAAGCTGAAAATGAAAATACCGATAGGCTTACCGAAAATCAGAGCCAGGGCCACAGCGCCCATGACCGGAACTTCCACGCCACCCAGCTTGATTTCTACACCGGCGTTAGACAGGGCGAACAGGGGCATGATGAAGAAGTTGACCCAGGGAGCCAAGGTCTTGTAAAGGCGTTCCTGCATGGAAATACTTTCGCTGGAAGCCTTCTTCAGGAGACTGAAAACGCGATACTTTTCGTTTTCGTCCTTGGTTTCTCCAGAAAGGACATGGTCCACACCGTTTACGAAACCGCGGATCTTACCGCTAGTCACCACAGCCTTGGCGGGAACGGAAAGACCCAGCAGCACGCCAGCAATAGTGGGATGGACGCCGGACTTCACGAAGAACGCCCAGACAGCCACACCAATGAGGCAGTGGAGCAGAAGGTTACGGACACCAATACGGAACAGGACATTGATCAGGACCAGAAGGGCAACGCCAGTACCGAGGGCCGCAAAGTTCAGGCCATCGCCACTGGGATAGCCAATAGCAATCACCAGGATGGCGCCAATATCGTCAGCAATAGCAAGAGTAAGGATCATGACGCGGAGAGCATGGGGAACCTTCTTGCCGAGAATGGCCATGCAGCCTACAACGAAGGCGATATCCGTTGCAGTAGGAATACCCCAACCGCGGGCGGCGTCAGTACCCGTAGCAGCGTTTACAGCAAGGAAAATCAGAGCAGGGAAAAGCATACCGCCGGCAGCAGCAAGAATAGGAAGGCTAGCAGCCTTAGGATCCCTCAGTTCGCCGTAGGTCATTTCCCCCTTCACTTCAAGACCGATGTTGAAGAAGAAGATGGTCATGAGGGCATCGTTAATGAGCCAGTGAAGATCGCCTACGCCCATCCAGTTACCGATGGTCACCGCAAAAGGCAAGTGCCAGACATGATGGTAGGTTTCCGGGGAGATATTCGCCCAGAGCAGGGCCGCTACCGTCATGATAATCAAAACGATACCGCCGGTGGTTTCCACCTGCATCAAACGTTCGATCGGGGTGAGAATCTTGCGGACCGGAGTTTCCGGGATCAAATCTTCAATCTTGTCGCTACTGGTCACTTTTGCGGACATAATTACCTATGGTTGGAGGTTTACTTCAGCCTTGTGCATTTAAAGATAATCTTTTTTCTAAAAAACGTTGAATGCTTTCACGTAGATTTTGACGAAACCGCAATATCCTAGAACAAGTGATTTTCACAAAACGAAAAACCCCGGACTCTTTCATCCGGGGCTTTTCAATCTTTGTATCGCCGCTTTCGCCGCGCAGTCCATTAGAACTGCTGAGGCGGCCAACGAGGATTCTTGGAGCTCATGTCCACCTTGTAGAAGTCGCGTTCGAAGCGGCCATCGTCCAGACCGTACATCTGCATGATGTGGCGGGCAATCCACTTGCCAAGCTTCAGGATGGTGAGCTTCTTGCGGAGACGGCCCTGACAGTCGCGATTCATGATGTCCGGGAGAGTGGAGGTCGTGAGGATTTCGTCGATGGCGGGGCTGTTCAGCTTTTCACGGGCTTCTGCACTGGTGTGGAAGTGGGTGACGCCGAAGCACACGCGGTTGGGATTACCCTTCTTGATGTGTTCGCAGCACTGCACGATGGTGGTACCGGTACGGACCATGTCATCAAAAACAATCACGTCCTTGCCTTCAATTTCGTCGATGCTAATGTCAGAAAGTTCCGGATTGAAGGTCATGGAGATTTCACGTTCGCCAGTACGAACCTTGTCCATCACCACACGCTTACATTCGGGCAACTGCAGGGCGTCGAACACAGCGTTCATGAAGGGGCGAGCACCCTTGTCCGGAGAAACAATCACCAGGTTGTTGCCATCCTTACCGCACTGTACAAAGTTGCTGTTCTTGATGTAGTGAGCATAAACGTCAGTGGGAATCAGATTGTGGAAATGGCCTTCAAAAATGTCGGCAAACAGGTTCTGAACCTTAATGGAGTGGTTGTGGCAGGTGACCACAGCGTCAACGCCGGACTTCTTCAACAATTCGGCATAAAGAAGGCTTGTGAAAGCCTGACCGTCGAACTTCTTCAGGTCGATATCCGGGCGATCCTTTTCCAGTTCGCCAATGCGATGGGGACCGCGGTCCTGTGCGGAGTAGAACAAGTCCGGTTCAACGAGAACCACACGTTCTGCACCGTTGTCCTTAGCAGCGCGAGCCAGAATCATGTTGCGCATAGCATAGTCGTTACGGCTGCGTTCGTGGTTAGACACAGAGCAAATCAGGACAATCTTGCCTTCCAGACGGCGACCAACGTGTTCAATGTCGTCGGCATCCAGCATGTAGCGGGGGCAGAATTCAGAGTTGGCGAAAGTC
Source organism: Fibrobacter sp. UWR4 (assembly GCF_003149045.1). Classification (NCBI taxonomy): domain Bacteria; kingdom Pseudomonadati; phylum Fibrobacterota; class Fibrobacteria; order Fibrobacterales; family Fibrobacteraceae; genus Fibrobacter; species Fibrobacter sp. UWR4. The sequence goes on from NZ_QGDU01000022.1 coordinate 19,981, forward strand.
TTCAGGGAGACCACGTCGGAAATATCTTCACGAAGACCGATGTACTGGGCCATGTCGATGGCGAACGGATCATCGGTGAAGTTACCGGTCACGATAAAACGATCTGACATAAGATTGCCTTGTTTTAAGGTTTTTTGTTGTTTGTGGCCCAAAATATAGAATGAATTGCCCCAGGTTTCAACTTACAAATACCTTTATATTCATAATCCTATAGGGTTCATTTTTGTAACTTTATGATATGGTTAGGGTTACGAAAATATTATGCATCTTGATATGCTGTTCTGTATTATTAGGCACGGCAGGCTGCGCCTATAATTCCACTAATCCCGTCGCACGATATGCCTCCTACGGCGGCACCTATGGAGCGCTTCCAGGGCTAGCATGCTTCCTGATTGGCGGAGCCGCTGCGGGAGCCGATGACGACGATGATGACGATGGTGCCGGCGAACTCGCAATCCTAGGGTTGGCCCTCATGGGCGTAGGCTACGTAGGCGGAGTTGCCATCGGCGGAACAGTCGGACTTTTCCGATGGATGATACTGGGCGACCTAGAACCTGACAACCAGGAGGAATACGGAATCACCTCCGACCTTTACGAAGGAACCGAAGAAGTTTCAACGAACAACAAGGATTCTGAACCCGATCCCGCCAGAAAACCGCATCCCCCAGAAGACGATCCCTGGCAAAAATCGCCCTTAGCAGAATAAGAAATTATAGTATGGTTAGGATTTCAAAGATCATTTCAATTCTTCTGTGCGCCACCGTAGGCTTCTTTGAATGGCTTGAATTCAACAAGAACTACGATCCCAATAAGCACCCTTAAAAATTTGAAAACAGATTGCACGAAAAAAGCCGACGAGTAAATCGCCGGCCCTTTTAATGTCATGCTGAACTTGATTCAGCATCAGCAGTCTTAACTACAGTTCGATAATGCGATCGTTCTGGAGCATCTGTTCGAAGGATTGTCTTTCTCGGACAACCTTCATTTCGCCGTTGGTGTACATCACTTCGGCAGCGTAACGACGGCTGTTGTAGTTGCTGGACATTGCAGCACCGTAAGCGCCAGCATCGTGGAGAACCAGGAGGTCGCCCACCTTGGCCTTGGGGAGCTTGCGAGTCACGACGAAGCCTCCTTCTTCCTGAGTGAACACGTCACCGGATTCGCAGAGGGGGCCGCCAACCACAGCGTCCACAGTTTCGTTCAGTTCGCGGCCATCGCGGGCGATGACAGAAATCTGATGGTAGGAACCGTAGAAGCTGGGGCGAACGAGATCCGTAAAGCCAGCGTCAACGATGTAGAACAGGTTGTCGCCCTGCTTCTTCACAGCGCGGATTTCAGCCATGAGGTAGCCGCTTTCTGCAACCAGGTAGCGACCCGGTTCCACTTCCAGGTGAACGTCGTGACCGATGCTCTGCTGGATGTTCTTACGAGCCTTGTCCCAGATGCCGAAGTAGGCAGCCATGTCGATGTGGGAACCCTTGTTTTCTTCGTGGTATTCGATGGGCAGGCCACCGCCGGCGCTGATGGTGCGGAGGTGGGAACCGAGACGACGGCTGGCGTCGCACATGGCGTCGGCAACAGATGCCAAATGTTCAAAGTCAGAACCGGAACCGATATGCATGTGAAGACCAGTGATCCACATGCCGTTTTCCTGGGCAAGCTTCACGCAGTCCTTGATCTGTTCGTGCCAAATGCCGTGCTTGGAAAGATCGCCGCCGGTGTTGGTCTTGCGGGAATGACCGTGACCAAAGCCCGGGTTCACGCGGATGGTCAGCTCGGACTTCACACCGGCATCAGCCAGCTGCTGGATCATGTCCGGGGAACCCACGTTCACAGCGATGTTGTGTTCCTTTACCAGTTCCAGAGCATCCTTGTCGAAAATGTCGGCGGTGTAAACGATTTCAGGAACCTTACCCTTTTCGCAGCCACCCTTGTAGCCAGCCTTGAGAGCACGGACAATTTCACCGGCGCTCACAGCGTCCACCACGCAACCCTGCTTGCGGACCAGGGAGATCACGCTCAGGTTCGGGCATGCCTTCTGGGCGAAACGTACGTTATCAAAAACCTTCACTTCCTTGCAACGCTGTTCGATTGTTGCGCGGTCGTAAATCCAAAGCGGGGTGCCGAACTGAGCGGCAGCCTTCACAAACTGTTCTTCGGGGATGTTAGTATTCTTCATGTTTTCCCTTTTCTGGCGCGGCGCGCCTCATTAAATTACAGCGCGAAATTTAGAATATTTTTTTGGCTGTTGCTGGCTCGCGCCAGCCGGGCCCTTGCGCTATAAACGCCTCCGGCGTTTTTCGTTCAACCGGGTTTACGGAACATCATCCCCGCGAAAGCGGGGGTCTTACAAAAAACGTAAACCCGTTCGAATGGCTCCGCCACTTCGGTCCCTAACATTATCAGCAGCGGGTACGTTTTTTTACATCCGCCTCGACACCATCCTTCCAGGAACGATCCCTCCTTCCCTTTCGGAAATTCGTCATCATTGCGTCCTGAGCCTCGTAGCACAAGGCAATGCCTTGCTCGTCGCACATAAAGTTTGCCGCGCACTCTTCCGAAATTCCAAAGCCTCGAGCTGTTTCTACGGCGTCAATATTTGCACCTAGAAAAATGAATTCCCATCCGTACTTGGACTTTTGACGCTCCACCATTTCCTTTACCTGTTTGGCGGTGTAAATGTGACTTGCATTTTCGTAGCCGTCGGTGGTAATCACGAAGATGGTCTTTTCGGGACGATCTTCGTCGCGGGCATACTTGTGCACGTTTCCGATGTGATGAATGGCGCCACCGATGGCGTCCAGCAAAGCAGTACTTCCACGGGCATAATATTCCTTTTCAGTCATGGTAGGCACATTGGCAATAGAAATGCGGTCGTGAAGGACTTCCGTTTGATTATCGAATAGAACCGTAGAAACGAAGGCTTCGCCAGGTTCCTGCTTCTGCTTTTCGATAGTGGAGTTGAAACCGCCGATAGTATCCTTTTCCAATCCTCTCATGGAACCGCTGCGGTCCATGATGAAAACCATTTCTGTCAAACCCTGCTTCATATTTCACCTCGTTTTGTCTGGGCCGGCGGGATTGCCGTTCCCTCTTCACAAAACAAAGATACTCGTTCGCAAGGTCCACGAGGTCGCCTAGCAAGCGACAAAAAAATGCCGGTTTCCCGGCACTTTTGTTAACCTAACTGAGGTTGATGATTGTCGAACAAGGCAATATTTATTCGCGTGAGGTCATAAACATTTTTCTCAATGAACGCAGCAACAATCACGTCAGTCAGGTTAATATCCGGAGTAAATGAATAACCTGCGTGAGAAAGTAAATCCCTTGTTTCAACAACATTCAGTTTCATGCCTACGGCAAGAGCCAAAATAGTTTCGCGTTTTGGCGTCTTGATTTTATCGCTAAGGATTTTTGAAAAATGCTTACGGTCCATAAACGCAGCATTATAAACTGTAGCGGAATCAAGTCCCTTTTGTGTAATGTAATAAACGAGACGCTGACTAAAAGACTGGATCTCGAGACCTTCAATTTTTTTACTCAGGTCTTCTTCCAACTTACCCTTAAAGGAAGTGAATACTGCCTTTGTCTTTTGGGCACTCTCATCCGAAGTTTCTCTCTTACGAGGAGCTTCACAAGTCGGAGCCAGTATGTTGCAAAGCGGCTCCTCATCGGGAATTCTCAAGTTGCGATTTCTGCGCCACCGCCAGCGTTCCTCATCCGGAGAATTCATGGCAGCATATCTTTTCAGCCTGTCATCGATAGTCGCGCCTACATAGTGTTCGTCAATGTAAGCCTCCACGAAATCCGACAAGTCGGAAGTCAGTTCAAAAGACTCATTGTCGTACACGACAAGGATCACGTCCAGTTTATGCTCGCTGGTAAATTCCCTGGCAATTTCTGTAACGATATCCAGAGCCAAATCCTTGGGGAACCTGAATGCGCCTGTTGAAATCAGCGGGAAGGCAATGGACTTTGCCCTTAGGGAAACGGCCTTTGAAAGGCATTCGCGATAGCAACTGCGCAAGGCCTCGGGCTCGCCGGAATTACCATCGATCCACTTGGGACCCACCGTGTGGATCACATACTTGGCAGGAAGCCTGAATGCCGGCGTAACTTCGGCATGGCCCACCTCGATATCGCCAATCTTTTGACGGACGGCAAGCATTTCTTCGAAACCAGCAGCCTCGTAAATGGCAGCATCGGTCCTATAGCCTGCGCAAATAGGTTTAGCATTAGCCGAATTCACCAGAACATCGGCCTTGACCTTAATAATATCGTTTCGAATAATTTTAAAAGCCATACGGCTAATATAAATCAAAAAATACGACAAAAGATGACAAGAGCTCGTTTTTCAAAAAAAGAAAAGGCCCCTCCTCAGAGGAACCTTCTCAAACACGATCTGTAAAATCTACCGTGAATTATGCCTTGATGACCTTGTTGGCACCTTCGTCCCAGTACTGGCCATCGCAAACGAACTTGTATTCGTATTCGCCAGGAACGAGTTCCAGCTTGATCTTCCACATGCCGGACTTCTTGTCCTTCTTCAGCATGTCAACATCAACCATCCAGTTGTTGAAGGAACCAGCAACGGAAACGGTAGTTGCCAGCGGGCAATCAGCTTCGAGATTGACGGCAACCTTCTTGGGAGCCTTAGCAGGAGCAGCCTTCTTAGCAGCGGCCTTGGCAGGAGCCTTCTTTTCGGCAGCCGGCTTTGCAACGGTCTTCTTTTCTTCAGCCTTAGCAGCAACCTTCTTTTCAGCGGGCTTTGCAGGAGCCTTCTTTTCGGTAGCCTTGGCAGCGGGCTTTGCTGCCTTAGGAGCAGCAGCCTTCTTAGCAGCGGCCTTGGCAGGAGCCTTCTTTTCGGCAGCCGGCTTTGCAACGGTCTTCTTTTCTTCAGCCTTAGCAGCAACCTTCTTTTCAGCGGGCTTTGCAGGAGCCTTCTTTTCGGTAGCCTTGGCAGCGGGCTTTGCTGCCTTAGGAGCAGCAGCCTTCTTAGCAGCGGCCTTTGCTACAACAGTCTTAGTACCTTTGGACATGATTTTCTCCTTGTTTTAATTTGCGGACAAATCTAGTAAATAATTGTTTATCTGTCTAATCTTTTGCAAATATTATGCCAAGGCTGTATACAGACTTGCGAGTGAGCATCAAAATTTCTAACTTGCAGGTCATGAAGCAGATTATCGCACCTAGCGTATTGAACGCAAATTTCTTGGAACTGGGTAACGGCCTCAAGGCCATCGAAAACGGCGGCGCAGGCCTCGTTCACTTGGACATCATGGACGGACACTTTGTTCCGAACATCAGCTTTGGCTCGGGCATCTCCGCCTGCGTCAAGAAGGGCACCAGCCTTCCGCTGGATTGCCACTTGATGATTGCCAATCCCGAAAATTACGTAGGTGAATTTGCAAAGGCTGGCGCTCACCTCATCAGCGTCCATGCCGAAACCACCAACCATCTGGACCGTCTGCTGCACCAGATTGCAGAACTTGGCGTAAAGCCCGCCGTTGCCATCAACCCGGCAACCCCGCTCACAACCATCAAGCATGTGCTAGACATCGTGGACATGGTCCTCGTCATGTCCGTGAATCCGGGTTTCGGCGGTCAGAGCCTCATTCCTTACTGTCTGGACAAGATTCGCGAACTTCGCCAGATGAAGCCGGAACTGGATATCCAGATCGATGGCGGCGTCAAACTGGACAACATCCTCGCTTGCAAGGAAGCTGGCGCAAACGTATTCGTGGTGGGTTCCGCAATCTTCGGCAAGCCCAATCCCGAAGAAGTCTGCCGCGAATTCGTCAAGCTCGTTAACGGCTAATAGCCCACACGTCCGATCATCCCCGCCAAGCGAGAACAGACATCGGACGCGGCAATCACGTCATCCTGAGGGAACGTAGTGATCGAAGGATCCAAAAAGCATTAAACCCCGACACTTTTGTGCCGGGGCTTTTTCTATTAAAGCAATCGCCGTGCAGTGGCTTTATCCCAAAACGGCACAGAGCCGTATCTTATTCACAAAGATTAGCTCTACTGATTAAATCTTTTGTTATTACATATGTGTATAATTGCTTTTCCGCATTACCCACCTTTATGGGATTACCAGCTTTATCATAGGAGTTCAAAACCCGGACGTCAATCAATTCATCCTGCACGTCCCCCGAAAAAATCAAGCATTTTTGCGGATTAGATTTAAACAATATTTTCACATCAATAAGAGGTGAGTCACATCCTGCCATACGGAGGCCACAACTATACCCCGGAATACTGACCGCTCTATTTTCATCAAGATAAACAAACTCTTGTCCATCATTCAATTCAATTGATAAAGCAGAATCTAAATCAAATGTCAGCTCGACTTCAACACCAGAAAGATTCTTTACGCTATAAGGTTCATCGATTGTATAAGAATTGCAATCCTCACAATCATAACACCCCCAAAATGCAGCTGCTATTAGAATCAATATTTTTTTCATTTTGATCCTTATAAATTTATCCAGTAGTTAAACAGTTTGTCCAAATCAGAAGGAGAAACCCATCAATGATTTCGTCTTGAAAACAGCATTTTCAACATCAACTAAAGAAAATCCAGAAACATAATCTAACACACTTTTTCCATCTGCCGATTTACCATTATCCTCATTAGGGGAATCTATCAGATTTTGAATCAACCCAGTATAATCATGAAAATAGTCAACATATGATTTACCATAACGATTCTTTTGAAAAAACCATTCTACACCTCGCGTATACGTATTCCGAAAACCATATGGCAGCGTAAAGAAATCTGAAAGAGATTTTGATGTATTCCAATAGTGTGAAGTATGAGCTATTTCATGAATGGTTCCAGCGTAAACGCCCGCAAAAGAACGGCCATATGCTAAAACACATATTTGTTCATGACCAAGGGATGCTTGAAAAATACGAGCGAAGTATCGTATTGCTTCAACGCCCTTTCGCCCTGCTTGCCCTTGGCAAGGAATCTAACGTACAAATAGTTCGGTTCAAGAGAAAGAGCCTCTACACCTGCAGAATCCTCTAGGGACTTGCTTTTTGCAAGCACAGTCTTTTTTAAGGCTATATTCATGTTCTCTACAGAATATGGATCGTAGGCAAGATCACTGACCACAGCAGATGTCATCACTGTAGTTTTTTGTGCTGACCATCTGAATCATCCGATAAGGCTTGAGTTGAATTTTCCGCGCAGCCTAAAAAAATTGCCACTACGGCACAAACGTAAATTATTTTTTTATCCATCCTCCTTTAACAAAATAACCCACACAAATTAAATATAATATCTTTTCGCAATCTTCGGCAAGCCCAATCCCGAAGAAGTCTGCCGCCAGTTCGTCGAACTGGTCAACGGCTAATTGGCCACACGTCACGCTGCACGTCATGCTGACGAAAGTAGTGACAGCCGCGTCATCCTGAGGAAACTCACTTGCGTCATCCTGAGCGAAGCGAAGGATCCAAAAAACTTAAAACCCCGACACTTTTGTGCCGGAGATTTTTTTACTTCACCATTTCCCCGTTCACACGGAATAGTTTGTTGTTGGGTGAACCGTCCACACCGCGATCATTTTGCAAACCGCCACGACCATCGCGGACCTGAATTTTCCGGCCAGCACGCTCCACACGAACTCCGCGGAATCCATTATTACGTAAAACAGGTGAAAAAATCGCTAGAGTATTTCCGTTGCGCATATTCACGACACTGTCCACATAGTCTGATTGAGGAACAGGAAGTTCACCTACATTAGTAAATGCTGGCTGAGAAGAACCATCCAACGACCGTCTATAAGAATACATGAAGAAATAACCAATGTCAAATGTAACGCTATCCAAAGCGGGCTGCAAATCCCTTTTCAAAATGAATTCAATGGAATCCATGCCCGTTTCCGTCGCAACGATTAAACCACAATCATGGTAATGTCTAAATTCATCCATAATCACGTCAAGGATCGAATGCGTGGCATCAGAGAGATGGTAGAAATATCCATTGGCTTCAGAAGTCCAAGCTTGGCTCCAATAAAAAAACACACTGGAGTCCAACAAACTTTGGCACACGACGTTCTCTCTATTGAAGCATCCTAGACTGTCATCTGCATTTTCCAAACGCAGATAGGTTTGACAATCTTCAGTACGGCTATATTCTTCAAAATTCCATAATTCACGAGGAAAAACAGCATCCACCCCTCGATCAATCTTGACCTGGGCAAATAGGCTTGCAGCGATGACTAAAATTACAAGTAAGATTTTTTTCATAAATCAATCCCTATAAGCGATAGCACTACTACTCAACGGATTAAAAACAACGTTTATCACACGAGAATACTGATGAACAGACAAACCATTTCCCAAAAACTGACCATACAAAGATTTATATTGCGTCTGTCCAAGAATCAACTTCGCATTTGGAGCAATAATCGTACCTCCCCAAGAACCTTCAACAAAGAAACGCTCCGTTCCATAATAATATAATTTGAAACCCCTTGCTATAGAAACAATATTTGCTTTTGGGTCAAATTTTCCACGCCAGATGAAACCGGAACTTGATATCCAAATCGATGGCGGTGTCAAGCTGGACAACATCCTCGCTTGCAAGGAAGCCGGCGCCAACGTATTCGTGGTGGGTTCCGCCATCTTTGGCAAGCCCAATCCCGAAGAAGTCTGCCGCCAGTTCGTCGAACTGGTCAACGGCTAATAGCCCACACGTCCGATCATCCCCGCCAAGCGAGAACAGACATCGGACACAACAATCACGTCATCCTGAGGGAACGTAGTGACCGAAGGATCCAAAAAGCATTAAACCCCGACACTTTTGTGCCGGGGTATTTATTATTAAATCCATCGTTGACTTTTTTTACTTCACCACTTTTCCATTCACACGGAAAATTTTATTGTCGAAGTGTTCACCGCCACGAACCTTGATTTGGTAATCATCGCGGAAAATCATAGGCTGGTTATTGTGGCGACGATCGTTCCGCACAATAGGTTTTGCAATAGCCTCAATCACTTCGCCCGGATCAGCTGTCAAGCGCACCGCCACAATGGACTTTGCAGGCACTTCGAGAGCCACCGTACCAGCAGCAACATCAACAGTTGCAGCGCCCTTCTTCAATGCATTGCTTTCGTGAGAAACGAAAGTTTCACCGCTGATTTCTGTCAATGTCAAAGTTTCTGCAGAGGCTCCAACATTCTTCAAGCCCTTCACATTTAAGGTCACGCTTTGTGCATCCTTTTCTGCGCGGTTCACAAGAATCACCGTCATGGAATCTCTTGCGTTGCTTACAGAGGAATAGGCGGAAAGCAAGGAATCGTTGCTGGATTCAGACTGCACTCGGAATTCCCCGTTATAGCGACTAAAGAGGTGCAGCACTTCGTACATGCCATCGCCCCATGTCCAGGGAGTGAAAATTTCCACACCGTGATCCATAAAGGTTCCAAGCCAGGATGCATAGGAAATCGCCGTGGTCATGGGATCTTTCTCGTCAATAATGGAAGTTTCGGTAAGGCCCAAGGTAATGCCGTGACCTTTACCGAAGTACTGATCCAGCCAACCATTCACACGTTCGAAAATATATTCCTTGGTCTGGTTGTTATCCCACTTGCCGCTGACCAACTTAATACCATTAGCACCAGAATAATTGTAGGTGGTATCAAAGAAAACTCGGTGCCAGTTTACACGTTCTGCGTAAGTCTTTTCCGAGGGATACCAATGCATGTCAAACACATCAAGCATGCGTACGCCAGACTTTTTCTGTTCTTCGGCAAGGCGCTTGATAAAGTATTCAAGCCAGCAATAATTACGGTCTTCGCCCTTGCCCAGACCGGACTTTCCTTCGGACGCACCCGTAGTACACCACTGCCATTCGTTTGCAACCACAGGACCAGTCAACTTGATTTCGGGCCATACGGCACGGGCCTTCTTGGCCACATCAACATAACGTTCCACCAAGAAATCCGGATCCATATCCAAGGGCAAGTCGCCGTGGGTGCCGTTCCAGATTTCCATTTCATTGTCCATGCTCCAATACTGGAGTCTGGACATGTCGTACTTCAATTCTTTTGCCCAGTGGTCAATAATTCCAACAGTGGAATCGGCGGGCCAAGGCTCGCAATACAAGCTGTAATCACCAGCCTTGATGAGAGTCTCTCCATCGTCGGCAACTTCGCCACCGCCAGCCAAGTCAAGGGTTGCCTTGGCCCAGGTATCGTTATGAGCCTTGTAGAAAGTCCAATCTGCAAAGTTGTATTCGTTGGTGGCGGCCGCATAACCTGTCAGCTGGAAAGCATACATGGCATCTGTTCGAGGCATGTTGTCCAGGATTTTCTTGGCTGTAATATCCCAGTCTACGGCGTGAACATTGTTATACCAGTCCGGATGAACAGTCAACTTTTTTCGCCAGTTGTAGCGGGTAGAATTGTTGCCGTAGTTTGCACGGATAAAACGGATGCCGGCCTCGTTCATCGTATTGATGGAAGTCTTGTCCTCATCACTAAGGCGGGCGCTATCGGCACTGACCTTATCAATGTTTCGGCCATAGAGGTAAGGTGAAATTTTCTTGACGCCGGCAGATGCATCCACCGTTACAGAAATTTCCGCCTGGGCAGAAGTTCCGAGGAACGCCACCAGAGAAAGCGCAGGAACCAAACTTCCCGCAAACCCAAACAACTTTTTCATAACACCACCTTTTTTTGTCGGCGCCACCCGACTTTTATTTCACGGCTTTTCCATTCGCACGGAACAGCTTATCGCCCGACCCGTCGCGATTTTTGCCAAGTGCGTTTGAACGACTGCGACCATCGCGGACCTGGATTTTCTGGTCGGCGCGTTCCACGCGGGTTTGCAACTTCGCTTCGCCGCGAGTTCTGAACTTAACGTCAATGCTCTCGGTCTTACGGCTGTCGTACACAAAGGATCCAAGGTATAAAGGCGCAAGGTTCGGATAAGATCCAAAGGGAGTCTTGCTTCCATTGTTGGCAAAGGTCACTCCCTCAACAGCAAGATAGAGATCGTTCTTTCCATGAACCATGGGGAGCGTTTCTTCCAAATCAATTTCGTTGATTCCATCAAAGGTCATGGTAGTATCACCATTGGAAACTTCAATTTTTCGGCTGTGAACATTTCTGAAATCTAGAGATGTCAACCGAATAGTATCGATTGCTGGTTCCACAGCAAGTCCGCCAAAATCCCTTTCGCTCTCTTCGACAATCAAATACACCTTCGCATCTTTTGTCAGGTTACCAAAGCCAACGTTCTGGATTTTCAATTTTGCACGCAAAGTCTTGCCGGTCCCAACAGTATCCGGCAACCAGGATTCTCGCAGCACAAAGCGATAACCCAGATGGTCGTCAATGTACTTGAAGCCAGTCAGCGTATCAATCTTGGAGCCGTCATATTCGTAGTCCTTGCCTGCAAAGTGGGCGGCCTTCCAGCGAGCAATGACTTTATCGTTCCAATGAAGATTCAGGTAGCTGGTGTGAGTACGGAAGCCTTCGTGGGCCAAGAACTCCGGCGTGTTAATGACCTGATAGCCGCTGGCGGTTTCAACAGCCTCGCCACCGTAGGGCGTATTGATGCTTTACTTTTCCAGCCAGGCAACGCCTTCCTCGCGGCAGATGGAAGTCTTGCAATCCGCACCCCAGGTGCCGTAATCGTATTGCGTTCCCAGGTAGCCATCGTTGAACATTCCCACGCGGTACATGGTGTCGCCCTTGGCCTCGGCAATCTTCTTGAACACATCGCTATCAATGTTGAAATCAACGCCCCAGTTTTCAAAGCCAAGAACCGCGGCAGAGTAATTTCCCGTGCGGGTAAGAATCTTAAGTTCCGGAGGAGTCAGGCGCAGCATCTTGTTCACGGCCTCCGCAACTCGCGGGTAAGTAATCGCCGTATCGGAATGCATTTCACCGAAGGCACCATGCATGCCCATTTCAAGAGCCACGATGATGTCTACGTTCTTTGTCAGAAGCGGGGCCAGCTGTTCAATGTGGCGCAGCACCCACTCGTGTTCCGCGGTAGTGTTGGAGTGCCCATCAAACCACGGGTCGTAACAGAATCGCACAATAACCTTGCTACCATACTTGCGAATGTTATCGAAAGACGTCTGCAAGACATTCAATGCATCTTCCGTCAAATCCTGGGACTTGCCCCAAGTGGTATCGCGCCGTCCCCCGGTAGTATCAATCTTCAGCCATGCGCGGCTGCTGAATTCCGCAAGGTCTGCACGAAGGTGAACCAGCTTACCGTATGGCTTTTCAATAGGCTTGGAACCTTCCACCTTAACGTGGAGGGCCTGGGAATAATAAAAGCCACGATCGTAATTGGGCAAAGTCTGCAGATGGTCCGTGTAATCCAAATCCTGAAGCACCAGACCCGCATTAACCGACGACGGATCCGGCGACGCTGCCGGCGAAGCAGCCTGCGAAGGAGTCTGCGCAAAAACGCAACCTACTAAAAAAGCAAAACCTAAAACACTCTTCCTGAACATGTTTTCCTCCACCCCATAATATAATCTCAAAAAAATGAAAAGGCACCCAGCTTGCGCCAGGTGCCCTCCCATAACCAAATTTTTAGTCCGCTAGATTCCGCCCTTCTTGCTGAAAATGGTATTGGCGTAAACCGCACCATTCTGCATCAGGCGCAAAATGTAGGTTCCGTTCTCCACAGCGCTAATATCCACGTTGAAGGAGGATTCGCCGGCCTTCAGCACATGAGCCTGCACCACTCGGCCATCCATAGAGTAAATCTTCAGCGAAACGTTGCCCTGCAGGGGGGCGCCTGCTTCCAGTTGCAAGATGTTCTGGCTGGCGCGGGCACGGAACTTGGCTACAGCGGCAGCGACACCCGCAGCGGGGCGAACAGCCAAAGTAGAATCCGTCTTGGTCGTATCTTCTACGACAGGTTCTGGCTTCGGCTTGTTACGAAGTAGACGTACTCCGAAGATACCGCCCACCATTCCGGTGCTTGCCTGGAACTTCACGGTAATCACCTTCTTGCCCTTCACCATGTTGTCGGGAATAGGATACTTCACGTTGACGAATTCATCCTTCTTCCACTTGTTGGAAATATTTTCGCTGGCAAGTTTCTTATCATCGATCATGATGTCGAATGCGCGGTTGCAGCCTTCGTTACCCCAGTAACGCACCATCAGGTCCAAGGAATCTTCGCTGTTGGTTTCCAGCTCGTAGCTAATGAATCCGCCGCTGCCGCCGGAACACTGGCCCGCATCGCGGTAGAATTCACCCTGATGATTTCCGGTAGAAGAATTTTCCTTCTGCATGCGGTGATCCGCTTCAGGCTGCTGTTCACCCGGCGACACCTTGTCCACTGTCTTTTCGTCAAGAGCCAACGCCTCGGCCTGTTCCTTCTTCAGCTTTTCAAGAATTGCAGGATCCGTCAGCACCATCCAATACATCATGTAGCGGGCGTCGTGTACTTCGTAGAACGGTTCCAACAACAGGTTCGCATCCTTCTGGGCGGCAAACAAGTAGGGAGCCTTGAAGTGGAGCGGTTCGCCCTTCACCGGAGTCACCTTGGAAGGAATGTCCTTCTTTTCGCTAGCCAGCATGGGAGCACCATCCAGAGACTGCAAGGCGCCACCTGCAATATGGCTCCAGCGGCCATCATCAGCCACCAGGCCGGAGAGGCCTTCGGTACCTGTCTTTGCGCTGAGCACAATGGGTCCGTGGAGCAGCGCCACGTAATCGCTCATGCCACGCAGCTCCTCGATATGAGTGTGCATGGGGTAAAGAACTTCCACCACGTCGCCAGCCTTCACGGTGCCAGCAGAAACGTAGCTGGATACATCAGACTTGCTCACAACCGTATCGCCATTGACCACAACCTTGAACTCGTCGGCTGCAACCCAGTAGGGGTGACGCAACATCATCTTGAAGGAGCCAGCACCGCTCACCGTGAACTTGGAAGATTCACCCTTGGGGAACGACGTCTCCTGCTTGATCTTAATGCCCTTTTCAGACCAGTTCAATTCGGTGGCGGCATACAAATTCACATACAGTGCGCCATTTTCCTTGGTATAGATGAACTGGGCGTACTTACCCGGATTTTCCATGCCGGAGCCAACGCAGCACCACATACCTGCATTCACCTTGGAATACACGCGGTAATGACGGGGACGTGCCGGAGTAAAGTAGCAGTAGCCGCCGTGCTTCGGGTGGATTGTAGACAAGATATGGTTGAACAAGGCACGTTCATAGAAATCCGCATACTTGGCGCTGGGCGTCATGTGGAACAAGCGTTCCGTCAGCTTCAGCATGTTGTATGTATTGCAGGATTCAGGTCCTTCACGTTCCTCGATGTACTTGTTGTACTTGTCGTAATCCGGGAAGTGTTCCGAAATGCTGTTGCCGCCAATGGCAATACTACGCTTGTTCACCACGATGTCCCAGAAGGTTTCGGCGCCGGCCTTGTAAGTCTTGTCACCACTCAGTTCCGCCACGCGGGCAAAGCCCACCACTTTCGGCACCTGGGTATTGGCATGACGATTGCTCAAGTTGTCATTACCCGAAGCCATGGCGTTCAAGAGCCACTTGTGGCTCCACTTCTTTGCCGCATCCAGGTACTTGGAATTCTTGGTGATTTCGTAAGCGTCGGCGTACACTTCGTTCATGCCGCCATATTCCGTACCCATCATGGATTCCATCTTGGAATCGTTAAGGCCGTTGGTAATGGTAATGCCCCAGTCGCAAAGGGCAAGGAACATATCCTTGGCGCGGGTCACACCGCCGTACATCCAGGCGTCACGCAAGCCTGCGTAAGTCTTGTGAATGTTGTACCAGGGCACCCAATAGCCGTTCTGTGCGCCGGCATCGCCGTTCTTGAACTTGAGCCACATGGCCTTGCCATTAGGCACGCCGCTGATGTAGCCCACAAAGTTTGCATCCTTGGAATTCTGCTTCTGGATGATTTCCAGCTCGTCCACCACATATTCCATGCGGGCCTTGATCTGAGCGTCACCCGTTGCAGCATAATGCATGGCCAAGGCACTCAGGTAGTGGCCAAGAACGTGGCCATCCAAACCAGCCCAGTTGCTGAACTTGGTTGCCTTGGGGCGCATGCCCGCCTCTTCGTAGAAAGGCGCAATCAACTTATCCGTATCATAAGCAAGCAGCGTCTCGCCATTTAGCTCCTGGCGATCCTGCAGGGGGCCAGCCAAAAGCTTCACCGCAGACAGCGGAAACATTTCAGGATACAACTGATCCTG
The DNA here is from genome assembly GCF_003149045.1 of Fibrobacter sp. UWR4. Classification (NCBI taxonomy): domain Bacteria; kingdom Pseudomonadati; phylum Fibrobacterota; class Fibrobacteria; order Fibrobacterales; family Fibrobacteraceae; genus Fibrobacter; species Fibrobacter sp. UWR4. The sequence continues at coordinate 35,208 of NZ_QGDU01000022.1, forward strand.
AGCAAAACCAACGCCCGCCGCAATTCCAAGCGACAAGGCAACAACGCGAATCGTACCGCGAAAACCAACTCCGAACATAATTTGTCCCTCATGTTATTCTACGTACACACACCAAGGGTACTTCCCTATCCTAAAAATTACGTCCGAAAAAAGCCAATATTCCCCCCCCTACAGCAAACAGTTTTGCAATTATTGCAATAGCAAAAACCAGGACCCCAACACAAAAAAGGCCCCGCAAAAAGCGAGACCTTTTCAACACTTCAATCCTATCGGTTCCTTTAAAGGAACCTCCATGATAAACTAACTACTTCACAGAAGCAGCCTTCTGTCCCAGGTAAATAGCCTGCATGCAGCCAGCCACATAAGCCAGGGGAGCGTTCCAGTTAATGGCCACTTCGTTGGTTGCGTAGCTGCAACGGTTGTCGATGTAGGCAAGAGCCGGCTTGTCTGCAGAAGCGTAGTTGGGGCACTTCCACATTTCCTTGCCGTCCAGGTTAATGTCCTGCTTGCCCAGGTGGGGGCCACCTACCAGCATGCCAGGCACCGGATCGTCAACCCAGTCGCCTTCACTGGGGCGATGATGGGGATTGCGGGCGCTACGGTAACCAAAGCCAGTGACGTAGGAAATTTCCATGGGGTTCTTACCCAGGAGATAGTCAAGCACCTGCTGGGCGCCGTCCACATAGCTCTTGTCGCCAGTCAAATAATAGGCGTGGAGCAATACCATGGCGTTGTTTGCCATCGCACTATTGGAACCCCAGTTCCAGCTCCAGGGGAAGGCAGGCAGGTGATAGCCGCTAGTATCGCCAACAGCACGGAGGTTGTTTGCTTCGTCCATCACCACCTTCTTTGCAGCCTTGTTCAGGTCGGCCCCGAAAGTCTTTGCGTCCTTGGCCACGCGGAATGCAGCAAGCATGTTCACGTTGCCCCACCAGGCGCCATCGGGAGTAAACGGGTTCTTCTTCAGGTCAGCGAGATAGCCGTTTGCAGCCTTGTCCTTCTGGCCGGCCACCACCTTGGCGCGGTAAAGTTCGGTTGCTGCCCAGCGGAATTCGTCCTTGCCGTTTTCGTCGCCAGGAGCGTAGCTACCGGTCTGCACATCTTCCGGCTGCTTGTAGAACTGCTTGGGGAACTTCTTTGCCCAGGCGTAGGCCTTTTCGGCAGCCTTCAGGCACTGTTCCGCAAATGCAGGATCCACCTTCTTGTAGACTACGGAAGCCTGGGCCATGACAGCGGCAAAGTCAAGAGTAGCAATGGTATTCTTGATAATGGCATAGCGGGGAGCGCCATCCAGTTCCGGCATGACGGAACCGCCAAACATCAGGGTTGTCACCTTATGATAGACGCCGCCGTCGGCATCCTGCATGGTAAGCATCCAGTCCAGGTTATACTTTACTTCTTCCAGAATCAGCGGGTAGTTCTTCAACTCGCGGGGAATGTTCCAGGAGAGGGTATCCATGTAGGAGGGGAAATCTTCGTACATTTCCAGCAAGGTGAACACGGTAATGCCGGAATTCACAATATACTTGCCGTAGTCACCAGCGTCATACCAACCCTTGGAAGAATTGATGATCACGTTCTGGCCGGCCTTGGGATGTTTCTTGCCAACGGACTTCTGATAGCCCGCTGCAGTACGTTCGTCGGTACCGTAAACAATCACCTTGTCATCCGGATGACCCGCGGCACGGACCCACTTGCCACCGTACTGGGCCTCGATGGGCATGCTGGCACGCTGGTAGTAGAACCACTTGATGGCAGCCTTTGCCAGGTCTTCGTAAACGTTGTTACCGATAACCACAGGATTGCCCAAATATTCGCCACCGCGATAAAGGCGGTAAGTGCCGGGAGTCTTTACTGCAGAAAAGTCATAAGTCTGGACTTCCTCTCCACTATAGTCCCAGTCGTAGACCATGGGAGCATCCAGCTTCAACACAGTCTTGCCATTCAAATCGCGAACTTCAAATTCGTTAGCGTCGCTACCAGGAATGACAGCCAACTTTTCGGATTCGGGGGTAAAGCCAAGCTGATTGATCAGGAGGGGGCCAGCAAAGGTGCTTGCAAGGGCACCTGCAGAAAGAACAGTAGTAAGTACAGTATTAAACTTCGTCATACCCTGAATATACTTATAAATGCGCAACTTGTACTAAAAGCTTGTATTTTTTGTGTTTTCAAAAAGAACCAACGCACCACAGGGCTTTCCATCATGACTGAGCTGCAGGGATTTGGCTTGAAAAGCAAAATCCCCGGCGCCACTTGCGTGGAACCGGGGATTTTCAATGCCTAAGCACTAGTTTCGTCGGTAGACCTCAGAATCAAAAAATCAATCTTCCTACTGTCTACCGTCTACTTCCTACTACTTCTTGGAACGACGGCTGTTCTTGATCCATTCAGTCTTGTGGACTTCCGGAATATCGTCCAGCAGCTTCAGGGTGTGCGGTTCGTTGGTGTTATCCAACACTTCTGCAGGGGTACCCTGGTTCACGATCTTACCATCGTGCATGATGAAGATACGGTCAGAAACGTAGTTTGCAAGACCGATATCATGGGTCACGAACACCACGGTCATCTTCAGTTCGTCTTTCAACTTACGAAGATAGTCAAGGATGTTTGCACGAACGCAGGCGTCCACCATGGAGGTAGCTTCGTCAGCGATCAGAACCTTCGGACGGAGAGCGAAGATACGGGCAAGGAGCATACGCTGCATCTGACCACCGGACAGTTCGAACGGATACTTACCTTCGATGTCTTCGGGCTTGACGTTCACAGCCATGAGGCCTTCGTCCACGCGGCGGCGGATTTCGTCCTTGGAGGGCTTGTCCTTCAGGATGTTCAGGGCGTCTTCCAGCTGGCTACGGATGGTAAAGAACTGGTTGAAGCAGCCGAACGGATCCTGGAACACGGACTGGACTTCGTTCCAGTGGTCCTTCAGGTTCTTGATGGGCTTGTCGCGATAGAGGAACTGACCGCGAGTGGGTTCGTACAGGCCAAGCATGATCTTGGCGAGAACGGACTTACCGCAACCAGAACCACCCACGATGGAGATGAATTCTTCGTCGTAAATGTCGAAGGAAACATCCTTCACAGCAGACTTCAGATTCTTACCGGCACCGAAGTCCTTGCTGATGCGCTTAGCGGAAAATACAACGGGCTTATTAGACAGCATAATCGCACCTCACTTGACGACCGCCAACAATGCGGATGTTCTGGGTATTCTTCTTGCAATCCGGGCATGCCTTCTTGCAGCGCGGGGCGAAGCGGCAACCCACGATCTTGTTCTTGAGGCTGGGAGGAGCACCTTCGATAGCTTCCGGATGGCGAGTACGCTGGGAAGCTTCGGTAGAGAGCATTGCGCCCATAAGAGCCTGGGTGTAGGGATGACGAGGATCCTTAACCACCTGTTCTGCAGTACCCATTTCAACGATTTCGCCGGCGTACATGATGGCGATGTTGTCAGCCACATGGTACAGGAGCGGAAGTTCGTGGGTAATGAAGATCATGGTGCTGAAGATGCCCTTGTCCAGAAGATCGAAGATCATGGAGATCACTTCCTTCTGGGTGGAAACGTCCAGAGCGGAAGTCGGTTCGTCAGCAATCACCATCTGCGGGTTGAGCAAGGTGGAGATACCGATCACGGAACGCTGGCGTTCGCCTGCGGTCAGCTGGATCGGATAGGAGTTCAGAACGCGCTGGGTGTCCATGCCGAACAGGTCGAAACGGTCACAGAGGCGCTTGTAGATTTCAGCAGCGTCCATCTTCTTGCCGGGCTGCTGGTGAGCAGCGATCACGTCAGCAGCGATGTCCTTGATCTTACGAACCGGATTCAGAGCGTTGAATGCACCCTGAGGAATCATGGAGACCTTCTGAGCCAGAACGTTGGCACGAACGTCTTCGATGGAACGGTTCATGAGGGATTCCATCTTGTCGCCGGACTTCACACGGACATCACCCTTTTCAGGATAGAGAGGGGGAATGCACATGCCCATAAGGCCGGACACGAGAGTGGACTTACCGCAACCAGATTCACCAGCGATACCGAGGATTTCGCCCTGCTTCATGGAGAAGGACACATCGGTAACTGCGTGAGTCTTGTCGCCGAAACGACCCAAGTAATAGAGGCCGAGGTTTTCTACTTCAAATACATTTTCAGACATTTCGTTACCTCTTACTTACGCAGACGCGGGTTGAAGACGCCTTCCATAGAAGTATTGATCAGGTACAGGGAGAACACGGTCAGGGTGACGACCAGAGTTGCCGGCAGGAATGCGATCCAGATGGAGTCGGCAAGAGCGCCGTTGTCCTTAGCCTGGTTCAGGATGATACCCAGAGAAGTGGTATCCACAGGGCCAAGACCGATCATGGAAATGGAAGCTTCGGAAAGAATACCGGAACCCACCTGCATGATGAACACCATGAACACGTAGGAGAGCAAGTACGGGAGCACATGCTTGATCACGATGGTCAGGGTGCTTGCACCGTTAATGCGGGCAAGGGAGATGTGGTCGCGGCTACGCAGAGAAGAAGCCTGTGCACGGACTGCACGAGCAGACCAGCTCCAAGCGGTAAGACCAATCACCACACCGATCAGGGTCAGGGAACGGCCATCCTTGAAAGCAGAGCTGATGAGCACGAGGATCACGAACTGCGGGATAACGATGAACAGGTTGGTGAACATGTTCAGGACTTCGTCAATCCAGCCGCCGCGGAAACCGCCGAACAGACCAATAAGAACACCGAGTGTAGTAGCGATGATACCGGCGAGGAAACCCACATAGAGGGAGTTGCCCAGGCCTTCGATCAGCAGGGAGACATAGTCACGACCCAGGTGGTCGGTGCCAAGCAGGTGAGCAGAGCTGGAGCCAGCATAAGGACCAGCAAGGATGTCACGAGCATGAGTGTCCACGCTGTAGAAGATCGGTCCGAAGACAGCGATCAACAGGGTGAGCACGAAAATAGAGATACCGACGACGAACATCGGAGACTTGAGAAGGTTTCTAAAGAGCTTTCCCATGATTACTTACCTCCCATCTGGAGACCGGCCTTAACGCGCGGGTCAAAGACTGCGATCAGGACGTCAACAGCGAAGTTTGCAACGAGAACGCAGGTAGAGATCATCAAGGTACAACCCTGGATGGTAGCGTAGTCCTGCTTGTTAATGGCGTCGAGCATAGCCATGCCGAGGCCCGGGTAAGAGAAGATCATTTCGGTAATGAGTGCACCACCCACCATTGCACCGAGAGACTGGGCAAGACCGGTGAGCTGCGGGAGCATAGCATTACGGAACACATAGCTAATGATCTTGCCTTCACGGAGACCAAGCCACTTAGCATACTTCATGTAGTCGGTACCAAGTTCATAGATGGACATGGAACGCATACCAGTAGCCTGACCGGAAAGAAGAATCGGGAAGCAGGAGAAGAACGGAAGGATGTAGTACCAGCCCACGCTCTTCAAGCAAGTCCAGGAGAAGGTGAACTCGGAAATATCCGGGCTCATGTTACCCACAGCCGGGAACCAGCCGAGAGTGATGGAGAACAATGCCACCAGGAGCATACCGAACACGAAGTACGGCACACCGTTGAGGAACATTGCAACCGGGAAGAACACCTTGTCGAAGATGCCGCGCTTGTAAGCAGCGAAGGCACCCAGGAGGTTACCGATGATCCAGCCAAGGAGAATGGTCGGAGCCTGGATGAGGAGGGTCCAGGGAAGAGCATTCTTGATGATGGTGGTAACTTCAGTGTTGTTGGTGTAGGACTTGCCAAGGTCGCCCTTGAACACGTTGCCAATGTAAGCAAAGAACTGAGAAATAGCAGATGCGCGCTTGGGTTCGGTCTTCATCACGACTTCGTCCACCATGATGGTGTCGATCTGTTCGTGTTCAGACTGAACCTTTTCCATGACGGCGATCTTTTCGACCTGAGCGACCTTCTTCTTGGTCTTCTTGTCCTTGATCATGACCGGCTTGCCCTTCTTGTTCAGGACAGGCTTTTCTTCAAAAACGGCTTCGCCATTTTCGTCCAGCTTCTGGCGTTCAACCATCACCGGATTGCCTTCGGCGTCAACGTCCTTGACGATAGACTTCTTTACGACGGGCTGACCGTTTTCGTCCATCTTGGCAACCTTCTTGGTAACCATCTGGCCGTTAGCGTCCAGTTCCGGTTCGTAAACAGCGTTACCCTGTTCGTCCAGTTCGGCCATGCCGAAGGACACCAGGAGTTCAGCCTTCTTCAACTGAGCTTCAGTGGGAGAAAGGCCCTTACCGGCCTGACCCATAATGATGTCGACCGGGTCGCTACCGCCCACGCGGGGCAGAGCAAAGTTCAATGCCACTGCAAAGACGAAGGTCAGGAGATACCAGAACCCCTTCTGCAGGACATAGCGTAGCATAGGATATTGTTTAAGCATTTGTATTCCTTTTAACCTTTATTTTGCAAGCTTCAAGTTCCAGAGAATCTTGGTACCGGATGCAACCCAGGGGAGCTGGGCGGGAGCATACGGATTTTCAGCGGTGGGCCAGTTGGTCCATACACGGTCGCTGAATTCGTAGAACTGTTCCGGCAGGTAAACCAGCGGAATGGACGGCTGATCTTCCATAAAGATCTTATTCAGTTCGCGGTAAGCCTTTGCGATTTCGGTGGAGTCAGTCATCAGAGGAATTGCAGACAAAAGCTGGTCCACTTCCGGACGGTATTCAGGAGAACCCGGCTTGTTGTAACGGCCGATGTTCACGCCTGCCCAGCCACCAAGCGGCTGCCAGTCACGAGAAGACATGATTTCGTTGAAGCGGCTCCAGGGCAGAGACGGAGTAACATCAGCCACCGGCTTGTGCATCACCAGGTCGAAGTTGCCAAGACCCATAGCCGGCCAGTAAGCACCGCCATCTACGAAGCCTTCGCGAATATCGATACCGGCCTTACGCATACCATCGACAGCGATGGTGACCATAGCTTCCCAGTCGGTCCAACCAGCAGGGGAAGTAATGGACAGAGTCGGCAGGCGTTCGCCCTTGTTGTTTTCCATGTGGTCCAGAGAACCATCGGCATTGAATACGGACTTGAAGCCAGCTTCGGAGAGCATCTGCTTCACAGTTTCAAGACGCTTAGCGTCGTCTGCGATTTCCAGATCCACGCCGTACTTCGGCAGGTCTTCGTCAACAATGTACTTGCCTTCCAGGTCGGTGGGCATGATGAGGCCAGCCTTCAGGGTGGAAGTATAGTTGGACACAGCGAACTGGCGGAGAGCGTTGTAGTCGATAGCTGCAGCAAGTGCACGACGGAAACGCTTGTCATTCAGAGGTTCCTTAGTGGTGTTGATCACGAGCATGGGCATTGCACCCGGACGGAAGTAAGGCGGTTCGTTCCACCAGGTGTGGACGCCTGCGGAAGCCTTACGATTGATACGCGGGATGAAGCTCTGGGAAGCATCCAGGTTGCCTTCACGCATTGCAATGGTGTTATGTTCGTTGTTCTTGTAAATCGGGTGAACGATGTACTTCGGAGCAGGCAGCTGGCCATTGTGAAGGGCAGCGTTGCCCCAGTAGTCGTCACGACGAACCAGGATAATCTTGGATTCGTTAGCAGACTGCAGACCATACGGACCGGAAACGATGGGGCTCTGGTCCATGGGCATCTTCTTCACTTCGTCCAGACCCTTTTCCTTGATCATAGGTTCGAAAACGTGAGACGGTGCGATACGGGTAGCCTGGAGCATGTCACGAACGGTAAGCGGGTTGTTACGAGCCTGCTTGTTCACCATGAAGGAGAGACGTTCGGTAACCTGACCTTCCGGTCCATTCTTCAGGGTGTCTACGTGAATAGCGGAAATCTGTTCAGCAGTGTTCAGGGAACCACGGAGGAACATGAAGGTCACGTCGGTAGAGGTCACCGGCTTGCCATCGCTCCACTTTGCGGCGGGGTTCAAGTCAACAACGATGCTGTCGTTATTGGAGAGTTCTTCAACCAGATGGCCCAGAAGGTCTTCAATCTGACCATTCAGGGAGTTGTACGTAATCAGCGGTTCGTACATCAGGTTGAAGCGGCCACCTACCGGCCAGGATGCTGCCCAGCTTTCAGCCAGGGGGTTGAAGGAACCCGGAGCAGAAGTCTGCTGACCAGACAGGTAAAGTGTTTCCTGACGGGGCAGAGCGCCGCCAGCCAGTCCGCCTTCCGAAGATGCGTCGCCGCAACCGGAAAGGAGCGCACCAGTTGCCGTAAGCGCAAGCGCCGTCTTGGCAATCGATTTCAATCCAATCATTGTGTCCTCTTTAAGTAAGCTATATCAAGCTTGTGTGAAAAAATTCTTTCGTAATATAGTTTATGAAGTCAATATTGTTTTCACGACAATGAGAAAATGCGTTTACAAAGGCAACAACCCCCCAAAGCCCTCCACATAAGCCTTACAGCCCGGTCTTAGGTTTACTAAAGTTTACAAATACGTCGTAGAATGGTTCATCCCGAGTTTAAAGGCACTAGGGACAGACATTTAGTCATACCGAACAACATCCCCTGAACCCAGTCATGCTGATGAATATCAGCATCGGCAGTACATCACCATCACGTCATGCTGACGAAGGTCAGCATCGGCTTTTATAAAATTAACTTGTATACAAAATTCAAGACAAGCTAATCTAATTCGTATAAAAAAAAAGAAAGCCCCGACCTAAGTCGGAGCTCTCTTTAAGTTTTTCTCTAAGAGAGATTACTTAGCCTTGCAAGCCTTCTTGGCGCAAGCCTTCTTAGCAGCCGGCTTTGCAGCCTTGACAGCCTTGCGAGGATCGCCAGCGTACTTTGCAGCCTTGCCAAGTTCTTCTTCGATGCGGAGGAGGCGGTTGTACTTGCAGACGCGGTCGGTACGAGAGAGAGAACCGGTCTTGATCTGGCCAGCAGCGGTACCAACAGCGAGGTCAGCAATGAAGGTGTCTTCGGTTTCGCCGGAACGGTGAGAAACGATCGGAGCATAACCAACTTCCTGAGCACGCTTGATAGCAGCGATGGTTTCAGAAACGGAACCAACCTGGTTCACCTTGATAAGGATAGCGTTGGCAATGCCAGCTTCGATACCCTGGTTGAAGATGGTCGGGTTGGTAACGAACAGGTCGTCACCCACGAGGTTGAGCTTGGAACCGAGCTTGTCGGTCATAACCTTCCAACCTGCCCAGTCAGCTTCATCCAGACCGTCTTCGATGGAGAAGATGGAATACTTGTCGATGAGCTTTTCATAGAGCTTCACCATGTCAGCAGACTTGAGGGTCTTCTTGGTGGACTTCTTGAAGGTGTAGGTTTCCGGCTTGCCAGCCTTGGTGTTCTTGTCGCAGAATTCAGAAGAAGCAACGTCAAGAGCGATCTTGATGTCGGTGCCGAACTTGTAACCAGCATTGGTGGTTGCAGTCTTCAGAGCGTCGAGAGCCTTTTCGAGGGTCATCACGCCAGTGATTTCGTAACCGAACTTGTTCTTAGCCGGCTTGATGCTTACGCCAGGAGCGAAGCCACCTTCGTCACCAACGGTGGTGTCGAAGCCACCCTTCTTAAGGACAGCCTTAAGAGCGTGGAAGATTTCGGTCACCATCTGGAGACCCTTGGAGAAAGTCTTAGCGCCAACCGGAGCGATCATGAATTCCTGGAAGTCGATCGGAGCGGAAGAGTGAGCACCACCGTTGATCACGTTGCACATCGGGCAAGGAAGGGTCATGTCAGCTTCCTTAGTGCCGGAGATCTTAGCGATGTACTTGTAAAGAGGCATCTTAGCGTCCTTAGCAGCAGCAACGCAAACAGCCATGGAAACGCCGAGGATAGCGTTTGCACCCAGCTTGTTCTTGAGCATACGGTCGCCATCGAGAGCGATCATAGCGTCATCAACTTCAACCTGCTTGGAAGGATCCATACCGATGATCTTCTTAGCGATCTTGGTGTTGACATTCTTAACAGCGGTAAGGGTGCCCTTGCCGAGGTAGGTCTTCTTGTCACCGTCGCGGAGTTCGCAAGCTTCGCGTTCACCGGTGGAAGCACCGCTCGGAACTGCAGCGTGACCGGTCACACCGTTTTCGAGGGTAACATCAACTTCGAGGGAGGGATTGCCGCGAGAGTCGAGAATCTGGCGGGCAACAACGGACTTAATTTTAGAAGCCATTTTATTTGACCTTTGGTTAGAGTGAAAAAATTAGCTGCGAGAAATATAGGAATAAGTAGGAAGTAGGAAGTAGACAGTAGACAGAAAATGTGGGGAAATCACTTACCCATTTGAGTCCCTCCCCAACGAACAAACAAACCTACAGCCCAATCTTTATTCGTATAGCGGAGGGATGTTCCCAAATCAATGTATGATGTAGATCTTCTTTCATTTTTTTTATAAACATAACGCAAACCGACATTCTCTACATAGCCCCACTCATCACTCCAAAACCAGCTCACCACATGGTGATAGTCAAACAAACCAAACTGACCATTATCAGTAAGGCTCCAATAGTTATTCCCCGTAATAATTTCAAGCAGGACTACAAAAGGGATTGCCGCATTTTCATGGATGGCTCCAGCGATTGCGGACAATAATCCAACGGGCGCCACGAAGAAAAGGAACTCGTCAGAAATTACCTGATCTGTTTTAAAATTCAATTCAAAGCGAATGGGACTGCCTCCTATTCCCACCCATCTCTTATCTAAGAAGTTCCCGTACAGATTACTATCAAATCCACTTATGACTCCAAGCAAATCGATATCAAGTATTGCAACATTATCTATGGTAGCAATGTAGCTAAACCCGTAATGAAATCCTCCAGGCCACCAAGAATCACTAGCAGTTTTCATTCCGCTGGAAATATGCGGTTCCTCTTCCTGGGCTATTGCAGCCTGCGTACATGCAACAAGCAACATTATCGTAAAAAATCGGGTCATACAAATTAGAATGTAGATAAATTAAAACGTACCACACATACCTAGAACCATCCAATGATTTCATTTTTTACTACGCACCAGGATCCGTTCTCTTTTCGTAGGTAAAATCTATCCATCGTAATAGAATAGCCCTCAACAAGAGCCAAGTCTCTATTTTCATTCACATATATTCCAGTCACCTTAAGTAGTCCCTCATTTCCATACATCGGAACGCCATTAGGAGTCAGGTCGCTAACAGGCATAATGTTGCCTAGAAACTTCTTTTTCAGGAGATTGCTTTCGTAACTCCAGGGAGACTCAAGCTCCATAAATACATCCAAAGCATACTTATCGGTCTCGGTCATCAAGAGTCTATTCAGATTCAAGGAATCTGCTACAACACACAGATTGCTCGCCACTGGACATTTTTCATAATGACAATCAATCTTTTTAACGTAAGCCTCTAATTCCTCAAAACCTCCAGCAGGAATTACTTTGTACACAACATCTACTTGTTCTGCAAAGTACAAAGAGAATTGCGCGTTTTGGTCAGAACACTCACCTGGTTTATACAGAGCCAAGTAAATAGCCCTTAACTCGTCTGCAACGGGCCCCTGGGCAGCAGATGCAGCGCAGGTCAAATCAGAGCGCTGTTTCCATTTTTCAAAGAAAGGACGAGCAAGCAATTCCACGCTATCGTTAAAAGCCAGATCTTCATCTTCAGGCAAGTTGAACCTGTAGAGTTCGTAGGCCTTATTCAGCAAGGCGTAGGTGGAGTCAGCATCCAGTCCATCCTTCGTCTGTTGGAACAAGGCTCGCTTGTGTAGGCGATCTTTCTCCACAGACTTTTCATGAGCCTCGTAGGCACGCCTTTCGGGCGACTTGCAGCATCCCGAAAAAAGCATGGATAACAGTAAAAATAGAATGGAGCTCGTTAAAATTTTCATCATCTTTTTTTAGCCTGAAGCAATCACCAATATACGAAAAACCTAAACAAAACAATTCCGATATCAGATACCAGCAACATGCGACACTTACCTTACGTGCTACTCTAGGATACTACAAAAGAAAAGGTTCCACTTTTCAGTGGAACCTTTTCTTCTAGGATATTCTTTACTATCGCAAGAATTAGAAACGGAAGTGAGCGAAAGCCTTGTTGGCTTCGGCCATCTTGTGGGTATCGTTCTTCTTACGAACAGCGTTACCTTCACCGTTCTTAGCAGCAACGAGTTCTGCAGAGAGACGCTGAGCCATGTTCGGTTCGTTGCGCTTGCGAGCTGCGTCCAGCAACCAGCGGAGAGCGAGAGCCTTGGCGCGGTCCGGTGCGACTTCCATCGGAACCTGGTAGTTTGCACCACCGATACGGCGGGACTTGACTTCCAGCTTCGGCTTGATGTTGTCGAGGCACATTTCGAACTTTTCGAGAGCGGATTCAGAACCTTCGATCTTCTTGTCCAGAGTTTCGAGGGTGGTGTAAACGATCTGTTCAGCGATGGTCTTCTTGCCCTGCTTCAGGACGACACCGACCAGTTCGGTAACGAGAGTGGACTTGTAACGCGGATCCGGGAGGATAGAGCGATGGAGAGCCTTTCTTCTTCTAGACATGTTTTACCTTCCTTTCCTTATTACTTCTTTGCAGGAGCGGCGCCCTTCTTCTTGACACCGTACTTGGAGCGACCGTTCTGACGACCGTTAACAGCCTGGGTATCCAGGGTGCCACGGATGATGTGGTAACGAACACCCGGAACGTCCTTCACACGACCACCGCGGATGAGCACGATGGAGTGTTCCTGGAGGTTGTGGCCTTCGCCGGGGATGTAAGCGGTAACTTCCATCTTGTTGGAAAGGCGTACACGAGCGATCTTACGAAGAGCGGAGTTCGGCTTCTTCGGGGTGCTGGTATAAACACGGGTGCAAACGCCGCGCTTCTGGGGGCAGGACTTCAAGGCCACGGAAGCGGTCTTGTTGCTGATCTGTTCACGTCCGTTGCGGACGAGCTGTTGAATAGTAGGCACTTTTTAATCTCCTAGATTTTTGGAGTGCAAATATAGTTCATATTTCCAATTATTTCAAGTACTTAGCGCAAATTACTCGGAATCATCCTCGTCGGAGGAGCCAACTTCGTTATCCAGCATCTGGATATCGCCGGCGTTATAATCCTCGAAAGTTGCGGAAGCACTTGTCGGCCGAGCAGCTGCTTCTGCTTCAGCATCGGCATCAACCACCTGGACGTTCCTCAGATGGCGGGCACCGGTACCACACGGAATCAGACGACCCATAATCACGTTTTCCTTAAGGCCCATGAGCGGGTCTACGCTACCTTCGATGGAAGCGCGGGTAAGGATCTTAGTGGTTTCCTGGAAGGAGCAGGCAGAGATGAAGCTGTCTGTTGCCAAGGAAGCCTTCGTGATACCAAGGAGCATCGGCGTGAAGGTCGCCGGAGTCTTACCGACTGCAACCAGCTGATCGTTGATTGCGCGGAGACGGGCCTTGGAAATTTCTTCGCCCGGGAGCAGTTCGGAATCACCGGAAGTCTCGATTCGGACCTTACGCATCATCTGGCGAACGATACATTCGATGTGCTTATCTGCGATAGCCACACCCTGCAGGCGGTACACTGCCTGGATTTCGTTAACCAAGTGGCGCTGGACTTCTTCAGGACCGATATCCTTGAGAGCAAGAATATCGCGGGGATCCACGCTACCTTCGCTGATCTTCTGACCAGCACGGACACGGTCACCTTCGTTGACCGCCAGATGAATACCGCGAGGAACCAGCACTTTCTCTTCGGTTTCACCCATAGTAATACGTACAACCTGGTTGTTGCGGACATCTTCGATGGGGCCAACCAAGCCGTCAATGGGGGCAATGTATGCCCTGTTCTTCGGAGTACGAGCTTCGAAAAGTTCTGCGACGCGGGGAAGACCACCGGTAATGTCTCGGGTCTTACCAGCTGCACGCGGGAGCTTAGCAACGGTCTGACCGACAGTCACCATGTCACCGGACTTCACAGTCAGGATGGCGCCATCAGGCAGCATGTAGTTACCCAGCTTGGTGTTGGAACCATCCACAACCGTCACTGCCGGATGGAGGTCCTTCTTACCGTGCTGCTTGTCGCTAATAACGATCCAGGTTTCGTTGCCAGTGACTTCGTCGGTTTCCACACGGTAGGTGCGGTTTTCGACCATGTCAGTAAGAACAACCTTACCGGAAACGTTAGAGATAATCGGGCTGTTATACGGATCCCATTCGAACATGACGTCACCCTTCTTGACGGTTGCGCCATTTTCGACGTAGACGATTGCGCCGTACGGGATCTGGTAACGACCCTTGTTAATACCTGTGGTATCGTAGATAACGAGTTCTGCCATGCGGCTGGTAACAACCTTCTGGCCTTCGTGAACAACGGTTTCCAGCTGTTCGAGTTCTACGTGGCCGTCCACAGAGGCCTTCTTGTTGTTTTCAACGGTCAAACGGGAAGATGCACCACCGATATGGAAGGTACGGAGGGTCAGCTGAGTACCCGGTTCACCGATGGACTGTGCAGCGAGCACGCCAACAGCTTCGCCGAGGTCAACCGGACGACCGGAAGCCAGCATACGGCCGTAGCACTTGGAGCAGACGCCAGTGCGAGAGTCGCAAGTAAGCACGGAACGCATCTTGATGTGTTCAAGACCAGTTGCGCTAATCTTAGCAAGGTCACGTTCCTGAACCAGGTCACCAGCCTTGACGATCACTTCGCCAGTCACCGGATGAACGATGTCGTTCACAGGTGCGCGACCCAGGAGACGTTCTTCCAGAGCGATGATGGTGTCATCACCGTCCTTAAAGGCAGACATGTCAATACCGTTGGTGGTACCGCAGTCTTCTTCGGTAATCACCAGGTCCTGACCAACGTCAACCAGACGACGGGTAAGGTAACCAGCGTCAGCAGTCTTCAGAGCGGTATCAGCAAGACCCTTACGAGCACCGTGAGAGGAAATGAAGTATTCCATCACGTTCAGGCCTTCACGGAAGCAGGACTTAATCGGGTTTTCAATAACTTCCTGACCACCCAGCTGCTTGATAGGCTTCTGCATCAGACCACGCATACCGGACAGCTGCTTAATCTGTTCGCGGCTACCACGAGCGCCGGAGTCGGCCATCATGTAGACGGGGTTGAAACCGTCACGGTCGTTGGAGAGAAGTTCCCACTGCTTAGCAGCCACTTCGGATGTAGTCTTGGACCACACGTCAATGGTCTGGTTATAACGTTCACCGTCAGTAATCACACCGTCTTCATAGAGGCTACGAATGTTGGAAACAGCTTCTGCAGCCTTGTCCAGCATTTCCTGCTTTTCCTTGGGGATCACCATTTCGGCGATAGCCACAGAGGAACCAGCGCGAGTAGCCCA
This sequence comes from Fibrobacter sp. UWR4, assembly GCF_003149045.1. Lineage (NCBI taxonomy): Bacteria > Pseudomonadati > Fibrobacterota > Fibrobacteria > Fibrobacterales > Fibrobacteraceae > Fibrobacter > Fibrobacter sp. UWR4. The sequence continues at coordinate 50,467 of NZ_QGDU01000022.1, forward strand.
CTTATAACCATTGGCCTTCAGGTCATCCAGGTAGTCAACCGTTACGCGGTTGCCGGTACGACGGTACAGGTCATCGATAGACTTTGCAATTACCTTCTTGCCGAAGGTTTCGTTTGCGTAACCCAGGGCATTCGGTACAAATTCGTTGAAGATGATACGGCCGACGGTAGTCTTGATCACGTTCTCTTCCTTGAGGGTGAGGAACTTGATCTTTTCACCGGCCTTCACTTCGACTTCGAGAACGCCATTGTCATCAGCTTCTTCGCGGACCATGGTGCAAGCCTTTTCGACGGCACCCATGTAAATCTTGCGGCCCTTGGGGAGCTTCAGGTAAACGTAAGCGTTCAGGTCGACCACACCGTTTTCGTAAGCGCGGATTGCTTCGGCGGGGTCAAAGAAGTGCATGCCTTCGCCCTTGCGACCCGGACGGGGCTTGGTCAGGTAGTACAGACCCAGCACGATGTCCTGGCCCGGCACAGCGATCGGCTGACCGGAAGCGGGGTGAAGAATGTTGTTGGAAGACAGCATGAGCACGCGGCATTCCAACTGAGTTTCGAAAGACAGCGGGAGGTGGCAAGCCATCTGGTCACCGTCGAAGTCTGCGTTAAATGCGGTACAGACGAGGGGGTGCAGGCGGATTGCATTACCTTCGATGAGCTTCGGATAGAAGGCCTGGATACCGAGGCGGTGCAGAGTAGGAGCACGGTTCAGCATCACCGGATGGTCTTCGATAATCTGTTCGAGAATGTCCCAAACTTCAGGACGTTCTGCGTCCACATACTTCTTAGCGGACTTCAGGGTGTAAACGATGCCTTCTTCTTCCAAGCGCTGGATAATGAACGGCTTGTAAAGTTCCAAGGCCATACGCTTCGGGAGACCGCACTGGTGCATACGGAGTTCCGGACCGACCACAATAACGGAACGGCCAGAGTAGTCCACACGCTTACCGAGGAGGTTCATACGGAAGCGACCCTGCTTACCCTTCAGGAGTTCTGCAAGGCTCTTCATCGGGCGAGCAGAACCTGCACGGGCGGTACGGCGCGGGCTGTCGAACAGCTGGTCCACAGCTTCCTGCAGCATACGCTTTTCGTTGCAGAGAATGACGTTAGGGGCACGGATATCAACCAGCTTCTTCAAGCGGTTGTTACGGTTGATCACGCGACGATAGAGTTCGTTCAGGTCGGAAGTTGCAAAACGGCCACCTTCCAGGGGAACGAGAGGACGCAGATCGGGGGGGATCACCGGAAGGACGTCGAGAATCATCCAGGACGGCTGGTTAGCCAGCAGGCGGGATTCGGACGGATAGCGGTGACGGAAAGCTTCGTAGGCTTCGGCCAGGACGAACTTTTCAACCTTGCCATCGTAGTCAGCCTTGAATTCAGCGACGGCTTCAGCGAGGCCCTTGAGCCAGGGCTGCTTGGCATCCTGTTCGCGAGCTGCTTCCGGATTTTCGTAGTAGGACTTGAAGCTGTCCATCTGAGACTTGCGGAAGGAGTCCACAATCTTCAGACGCTTCAGGGCTTCGTCCTTCTTGGTCTTGGAAGTAGAGGTAGCCTGGATGCGGAGATCATTGGAAAGAGCAGTCAGGTCAACACGGTCAAGCAGCTGCTTGATAGCGGATGCACCCATCTTGGCGTCAAACTGACGGCCTTCGTTGGTGAGGTCCTGATACTGAGCTTCGTCGATCAGGGTGTTGGGTTCCAGATCGGTGGTACCCGGGTCGATCACTACGTACTTTTCGTAGTAGATGATGTTGTCCAGGTCCTTAGTGGAAAGGTTAAGGAGGGCACCGATGACGCAGGGCTGGTTACGGACGAACCAGGTGTGAGTCAGAGGAATAGCCAGTTCGATGTGGCCCATGTACTTACGGCGTACGTTGGAGTGGGTAACTTCCACACCGCAACGGTCACAAACGACACCCTTGTAACGGATACGCTTGAACTTACCGCAGTTACATTCCCAGTTCTTCACAGGTCCGAAAATCTTTTCGCAGAAAAGACCATCCTTTTCGGGCTTGAAGGAACGGTAGTTAATGGTTTCCGGCTTGGTCACTTCACCATGAGACCAGCTGCGGATCATGTCCGGTGCAGCCAGGTGAATCGAAATGTCACCAGAATTTTCAAACTGTTCTGTCATTTCTTCAGCCATATTACTTCTCTCCATTGGTCTGAATATTGAGACCCAAAGAACGAACTTCGCGAATCATAACGTTAAAGGATTCAGGTACACCCGGGCGAGGAGTGTTCTGACCACGGACGATGGCGTCATAGACCTTGGAACGGCCCTGGACATCGTCAGACTTGACGGTGAGGAGTTCCTGCAGGGTGTATGCTGCACCGTAAGCTTCCATAGCCCACACTTCCATTTCACCGAAGCGCTGACCACCGAACTGGCTCTTACCGCCAAGAGGCTGCTGAGTAACCAGTGCGTAGGAACCGATAGAACGAGCATGGATCTTGTCGTCTACCAAGTGGCCCAGCTTCAGGTAGTACATGTAACCGATGGTAACCGGGTTCAGGAATGCTTCACCGGTCTTGCCGTCATAAAGCTTTGCCTTACCAATGATCTTGCCATTGTCCGGATCCATTTCGTAGTTAACGATGGGGTTCTTTTCGTAAGCCTTCTTCAGTTCTTCACAAATGTCTTCGAACTTGGCACCGTCGAACACGGGGGTAGTCACCTTGAAGCCGAGAGTCTTGGCAGCCCAGCCCAAGTGCACTTCGAGCACCTGACCGATGTTCATACGAGAAGGCACGCCCAGGGGGTTCAGAAGGATCTGCAGCGGACGACCGTCTTCAGTGAATGGCATGTCTTCCACCGGCACGATCTTGGAGACCACACCCTTGTTACCATGGCGACCTGCCATCTTGTCACCGATGGAGAGGCAACGCTTCTTGGCAATGTAGACCTTGACGCACTTGAGAACGCCGGGCTTCAGTTCGTCGCCCTTGGTCACCTTGTCAATTTCCTTTTCCATGGTACGGGTCAGGGTATCCAGGTTGTCGCGTGCAACCAGCACGAGAGTGAGAACTCTTTCCTGAAGTTCGTCGTCGCCGACAACGAAGGTAGAAGCCGGAGAAACCTTGGTCACGTCGATGGCGCGGAGGTTCTGTTCGGTGTAGGTCTGGCCTTCGCGAATCAGGAGTTCATGAGTTTCGTTGTCCATCACCTTGCCAGCAGCCTTACCGCCCAGCAATTCGAACAGGTGTTCAGAGCAGGATTCCTTGATCTTATCAATCTGAACCTGGAAGTTTGCACGAATTTCGGCAATAGTTTCCTGGTCCTTTTCCTTGCTATTCTTGTCAGCCTTGTCCTTCTTGCTGAAGACGCGGGTTTCGAGCACAATGCCCTTCATTCCCGGAGGAGCCTTCAGGGAGGTGTCACGTACATCACCGGCCTTTTCGCCGAAGATTGCACGGAGCAAACGTTCTTCCGGAGACAGTTCAGTTTCGCCCTTCGGAGTAACCTTACCGACGAGGATATCGTCAGCGGTAACTTCAGCACCGACGCGAACCACACCATTTTCGTCCAGGTTGCGAAGAGCATCTTCGCCGACGTTGGGGATTTCGCGAGTCAGTTCTTCCGGACCGCGCTTGGTGTCGCGGACTTCCATTTCGTATTCTTCGATATGGATGGAAGTGAAGGTGTCCTTGATTGCCAGTTCTTCGGAAATGATAACGGCGTCTTCGTAGTTATAACCATTCCACGGGAGGAAGCCGATCAAAATGTTCTTACCGAGAGCCAGTTCACCGTGGTCGGTGGACACGCCGTCAGCCAGCACGTCGCCAGCCTTGACGAAGTCACCCACGTTAACGATGGGCTTCTGGTTAATGCAGGAATCCTGGTTACTACGTTCGAACTTACGCAGAACATATTCGTCAATAGGATCCTTGCCGAGGAATTCGTAGTTTTCGCCGAGACCGGTGAGAGGCACGAAGTTGCCGTCAACCATGTCGCCGCGTTCAACAACAACGTTACGAGCGTCAACGAACTTCACGCGACCGTCGTGCTTTGCACGAACAACGGTACCGGAGTCGAGAGCGGCGCGACGTTCCAGGCCAGTGCCAACCACGGGGGCTTCTGCACGGAGCAGAGGCACAGCCTGACGCTGCATGTTGGAACCCATCAATGCACGGTTAGCATCGTCATGTTCGAGGAACGGGATAAGACCAGCTGCCACGGACACGATCTGCATGGGAGCAACGTCCATGAGGTCGATACGTTCGGTTTCGAAGTCATCCAGGGCAATGGAATCCTGACGCATGACGTGGGGATATTCGCTCTTGTCGCGGACGATGACGTAGCCGTCCATGTCGCCCTTGAAGCGGTTGTCGTCGGTGAGTTCGGTAGAAGCCGGAGCCACCTTGAACTCATCTTCTTCGTCAGCGGTGAGGAAGATGATGTAGTCGGAAACGATCTGTTCAACGGTGTTGCCAACCTGTTCGTAGTCGGGCTTGCCGCTGAAGTCTTCAACAGTGAGACCGTTACGGTAGTAGGTCACTTCGCCATCAGCGTCCTTGAATGCGAATACTTTGTTCACAAAGCCTTCGAAGAGGTCACGCTGCTTGTTGTCCAGGTTCATACGAACAGAATCGATCTGCTTCTTGGTCAGTTCCAGTTCCAGGAACAGGTGCGGATCGTGGACGAAAGCCTTGAAGATACCGTAGTGCCACTTGGACACAGGAGCCTTCACGATGTTGCCCTGGGCGTCCTTGAAGTCTACGAGACCCACGATACGGTACGGGGTTTCGATGAAGCCGTACTGGTTAACGACTGCAAAGGAAGCGAGGGAGTTGATAAGACCGATGTTCGGGCCTTCCGGAGTTTCGATCGGGCAGAGACGGCCGTAGTGAGTGTAGTGCACGTCACGGACTTCGAAGCCTGCACGTTCGCGGGAAAGACCACCAGGACCGAGAGCGGAGAGACGACGCTTATGAGTAAGTTCGGAAAGCGGGTTCATCTGGTCCATGAACTGGGACAGCTGGCTGGAGCCGAAGAAGGCCTGCACAACGGTGGACACCATACGAGTGTTGACCAGTTCACGAGGAGTAGTCTGTTCGTCTTCGCCGTGGAGAGTGAGGTTTTCACGGATCACACGGGACATACGGGAAAGGCCTACAGAGATCTGGTTAGCGAGAAGTTCGCCAACGGACCTGGTACGGCGGTTGCCCAAGTGGTCGATATCATCGAGGGAGTAACCATCGGTACCATTGTAGAGACCAACCATGTATTCGATCATGGCAAGGAAGTCTGCCTTGCTCATGGTCATGGTCTGGTTGGACGGAATCTTGAATTCAGGACCGAGTTCAGCGAGGACTTCGCGGATTTCAGCCTTGTTGTAAATCTTTGCGTTCAGACGGTTACGACCCACTTCGCCAAGATCATACTTGTGGGGGTCGGTCAAGAACTGGCTGTCGAAGTAAAGTTCGGCAGTGCGCATGTCAGGAGCTTCATCCTGCTGCTGGTGGGTCACGGAGTAGATAGCCTTGAGAGCTTCTTCGCGGGACTTGGTCTTGTCTGCAGCCAGGGTGTAGTGCATGAGAAGATTGTCTTCATCCTTGGAGAGAAGAACAATTTCTTCGACATCGCTCTGGTCGAGAGCAGCGAGCTTCTTGTCGTCAAGAACAGTGTTGGCATAGACGATCACTTCACCGGTGCTGGTGTCGACCACGTCTTCAAATACGATACGGTCAGTCAGGACGCTCACGCCGTTATCATCGAGCTGAGCGAACATTTCCTTGAAGTTGACCTTGTCAGTCTTCTTGTAGAAGAGCTTCAGGATTTCCTGAGTAGTTTCGAAACCGATGCAACGAAGCATTGCGGTTGCGGCAAGCTTCTTCTTACGGTCGATGATGAGGTAAAGGACGTCGCCTTCGGTGTTGAATTCCACCCAAGCACCGCGGTGCGGGATAATGCGGCTCTTGTAGTCAGTACGGCCGGTGGGCTGGAGTTCGTCAGAGAAGCTAACGCCATAAGAACGGTGCAACTGGGAAACGACAACGCGTTCAGCGCCATTGACGATGAACGTTCCGTTTTCAGTCATAATCGGGAGTTCGCAAACGAGAACGTCATTCTTGACTTCTTCCTTGAGCTTGCGATCTTCGCCATCTTCTTCGAAAATCTGGAGAGACAGAGTTGCGAAGAGTTCCATGGAATACGTGAGGCCGCGTTCACGGCACTCGGGGATGCTGTATTTCGGGATACCGAAATAATATCCTTCGTAGTTCAGGGAGAAAAGACCCTTAACATCAGTAATCGGGAAGATATCCTTAAACACGCGCTGCAGACCAACGGTCAGGCGCTTTTCTTGGGGGATATCCTTCTGAAGGAATTGCTCGTACGAAGCCTTCTGGACTTCGATCAGGTACGGGAGTTCCAGCTGGAACTTGTTGGAGGAATAGCTTTTTCGCTCCGTCGTCATTTGAAATACCTCATCCGGTAGAGAGCTTAATGTTGGCACCAAAGGTAGAAAAATATTAAGAATGACTATCTTCTTGACCTTGTTGCCTGGGCTTTTTTCGGTAGAAAAAGCAGAAAATCTTTATACACCAAAAGCCCACACATTAAGTGCAGGCGTTTGGCGTATTAAAGATTTTAATGAAGTGAAAGCATTACTTCAGAGCGACCTTTGCTCCGAGATCTTCCAGTTCCTTCTTGAGCTTTTCAGCGTCAGCCTTCGGCATTGCTTCCTTAACGACGCTGTTGGCCTTTTCGACGAGGTCCTTAGCTTCCTTGAGGCCGAGACCGGTGATAGCGCGGACAGCCTTGAGGACGTCCATCTTCTTAGCACCGCATTCGACGAGGATAACGTCGAATTCAGACTTAGCTTCTTCAGCAGGAGCTGCAGCAGCAGCCATAACTACAGCACCACCAGCAGCAGCTTCGATGCCATGAGTTTCCTTGAGGTAGTCAGCGAGAGCCTTAGCTTCGAGAAGAGTGAGAGCAACAATCTGATCGCCCAATGCCTTAATATCAGTTGCCATAATGTGTATCTCCAATTATTCCGTTTAAATGTTTGGATTTGTGGTTTGTTAATTAAGCTTCCGGAGCGGCTTCTGCAGCCGGAGCTTCGGAGGAACCCTCTTCCAGCTTTTCCTGGAGAGTCTTGATCTGACCGGCGATCGTGGAACCCGGGCCCAGAGCCATGGAGACGATCATTGCGATCATGCCCTTGCGATCCGGAATCTTTGCCAGGTTGACGACTTCGGTACCAGGCATCGGCTTACCATCGAGGTAGATGCTCTTGGAGACCAAGATATCGGGGTTTGCTTTATGGAATGCTTCGATTTCGCGAGCAGGCAGAAGCGGGTCTTCTTCGAAACCAACCATCACAGAAGTTGCGCCAGTCAGTTGATCGTCGAGACCTTCGACCTTAAGAGCTTCGAGAACGCGCTTGAGAAGAGTGTTCTTCACTGCACGATACTTGACACCCTTAGAAGCCAGTGCCTTACGGAGGGCATTGTCCTTATCAACGGTCATACCCTGATAGTTGAGCAGATAGACAGCGGTAGCACCCTGGAAGGATTCTACGATAGCGTCCACGGTCTGTTGTTTCTTAACTACAGCTTTCATGGTGTATCTCCTAGCGTGTCATTGCCAAATCAAGTTTGATGCCCGGAGCCATCGTTGCGGACAACGTAAGGCTCTTAATGTAAGTGCCCTTGGAAGTCTGGGGCTTAGCCTTCACGACGGAGTCGATAACAGCCTTGGTGTTTTCAACCAGCTGATCGAGAGTGAAGGAGAGCTTGCCAACGGGAGCGTGTACGTTTGCACCCTTGTCAACGCGGTACTGAATCTTACCGGCCTTGAGTTCCTTAACAGTCTGTGCTACGTTGATAGTCACAGTGCCTGCCTTGGGGGACGGCATCAAACCACGAGGACCGAGAACCTTGGCAACCTTGCTGATCACCGGCATCATGTCGGGAGTAGCAACGACTGCGTCAAAGTCCAGCCAGCCTTCCATAATCTTCTGAACCAAGTCAGCGCCACCTGCGTAGTCAGCACCAGCAGCCTTAGCAACTTCAAGGTTATTGTCCTTGCAGAATACCAAAACGCGGACCTGACGACCGGTACCGTGAGGCAGCACGACAGTGCCACGAACCACTTGGTCGGAATGTTTAGGATCCACACCGAGGTTGAAATGAATTTCGACGGTCTGGTCGAACTTCACCTCGGACTTTTTAAGAATTTCGAGAGCGGAAGTCAGATCGTATGCCTTGTTGCGTTCGATAGCTTCAGCAATCTTCTTGTATTTTTTTCCTCTGAACATGAAGTTTTCCTGTCAGATACGTAACGGTGAATTACCTGCCTCAGTCAACCACTTCAACACCCATGGAGCGGGCAGTACCAGCAACCATGCGCATAGCGGCTTCGAGGTCGATTGTGTTAAGATCCGGCATCTTCTTCTGAGCGATTTCCTGGATCTGGGCCTTAGTGATCTTACCGACCTTCTTACGGTTGGGTTCACCAGAGCCACTTTCAATGCCGACAGCCTTCTTGATGAGGGCCGGAACCGGCGAAACCTTCGTGATGAAGGTGAAGCTCTTATCTGCGTAGACGGTGATGACTACGGGAATGATCATTCCCTTAGCGTCCTGGGTCTTTGCATTGAACTGCTTACAGAATTCCATGATGTTGACACCCTTCTGACCAAGGGCCGGACCTACGGGAGGAGCCGGATTAGCTGCACCACCGGGAATCTGGAGCTTAATATAACCTGTGATTTTCTTTGCCACTGTATTATCTCCGTGTCAAAAACCGTAACATTAAACGTTGTCGGACTCAACCTGATTAAAGGCAAGTTCAACAGGCGTAGAGCGGCCGAATACGGTAACCATGACCTTGATCTTGGAGTCCATAATCTCGTCTACGACGCCCACAAAGTCCTTAAACGGACCTTCCTTGATGCGGACATTTTCGCCAATTGTGTACGGAATTTGGATCTCACCTTCTGCGGAATTACTAGGATCAACTCCAAGAAGGCGATCGACCTCGCTCTGTGTTAAAGGAATGGCCACACGCTTAGTCGGGGTCATTCCAAGGAAATGGGTGACGCCATTAATGTTCATCACCAAATGCTGGGTGAGCTCGTCCAGCACCATTTCAATGATTACGTACGTCGGCATGGTGTTCAGTGTAGAAACGCGACGACGACCGCGAACGGTAGAAACCACTTCGCGAGTCGGCACGATAATCTGACCGAACCTGTCTTGAACGCCTTCGCGTTCAATCATCTGCTCGATACGTTTTTTAATGTTGTTTTCTTGACCGGAAAAGGTGTGGATTGCATACCAACGCATCATAACGATTAACCTCTTCCCATAATCTTTTCAACAACCCAAGAGAGACCAACGTCTAATCCTGCAATATAGCATCCCATGATAACGCTGAAAAGAATTACCACGAGAGTAGAACCCTTGAGTTCTTCCCAAGTAGGCCAAGTAACCTGTTTTAATTCTTGGATGGATTCCTTGACATATTGCTTGATCTTACGCATGTTGACTCCGGGAAGTGAGCAGGTCGGGAGGGACTCGAACCCCCAACCAACGGTTTTGGAGACCGTGACTCTACCAATTGAGCTACCGACCTATTCGGACTTCCTTACTTGGATTCCTTGTGAGTAGTATGCTTGCGGCAGAAACGGCAGTACTTCTTGTATTCTACACGAGAAGGATGAAGACGCTTGTTCTTGTCGCAATCATAGTTGCGCTGATTGCATTCTGTGCATTCGAGCACGATGAGTTCTCTAGGCATTGTTTATCCCGATTACTTGATGATTTCGGTTACGGAACCAGCACCAACGGTACGGCCACCTTCGCGGATAGCAAAGCGGAGCTGCTTTTCCATAGCGATCGGAGCAATGAGAGTGGTGTGGATGGTCACGGTGTCACCCGGGGTCACCATTTCAACACCTTCCGGCAGCTGGATGGTACCAGTAACGTCGGTGGTGCGGAAGTAGAACTGGGGACGATAGCCGTTCATGAACGGAGTATGGCGGCCACC